>PFTR01000132.1 GCA_002789675.1 Alphaproteobacteria bacterium CG_4_9_14_3_um_filter_47_13
AACTTGTCCAACAAAGTAGGACCACCTCTTAAAGCCCGATCTTCATGTCAGCCTTACCGGAGGGTTTCTGGAGGAAATGTATGCCGGACTGGGCGGGGAGATCCTTTATCGTCCCTTTGGCAAAAAATTCGTGCTGGGGGCGGAGAGCTATCAGGTTTTCAAACGGGATCCTTATAGCCTATTCAATACAGGTTTGAATGGCGACCATTTGCTAACCGGACATTTGCAGGCATGGTACGAATTTCCGGATCATTCTCTGACCCTGCAGGCGCGTGTGGGGCGCTATCTTGCCGAGGATACAGGCGGGACACTGGCTTTAAGCCGCCAGTTTGATAATGGCACAAAACTGGAAGCCTTCGCCACCGTAACCAGCCGCGCCGATTTTGACGTTTTCGGCAGTACAACACATCTTTATAGCGGCCTGAAACTCTCTTTACCGCTCGGCAATATCAGATATATTCCGCAGGGGAGCCAAATCCTCATGACCGCCGCCCCTCTCGGACGCGATGCCGGACAATCTCTCGATAGCCCTATCAAACTCTATGATATCAGTGAACAACTCTCTTACCGCCATATCAGCCGCACCTGGTCACAGATTACCGAATAGCACCACGCGCTCTCAATTCCGGCTTTGTAAAATCCAGCACCATAAAGTCTATGGAGAGAAATGGTGGACCCGATCGGGATCGAACCGACGACCTCTTGCATGCCATGCAAGCGCTCTCCCAGCTGAGCTACGGGCCCTCTTTTTTGAAAAGAAGTATTCGGAAAATAAGGAAGAACAAACATTTATGCAAGTTAAAATTTTCTGATTTCCCGGCTTTTACCGACCCGGGATAAACTCTTCGACTGCCGGATATGTCCTTTGCAAGAACTTCCGTAACCTTTCATCGGCATTTTCTGGACGCTCTCCTGTTTTCATCGGGGTACTGACGCGCACGAGCGCGCCATCGGTGCGGTTCATGACGATAGAATCCCATGCCAGAAACAGTTTGGCTTTTAGCGGATTGCTAATTCTTCGTCCGCGCTGCTCCAGCCAGTAATAGACCACGCCGGATTCCATCCCTTTGCGGATTACAAGTCTGTTTACGGAAATGTCATCCTGTGCTGTCTCAATCCGGGCCGTACTTTGCGAATCCACTTGCCATCCACTCCCCAATATACAGTTTAAGGGAATATGGATGTTAGCGCGCATACGCTGGCTATTATAATAGGCAACATACAGATTAACGGGAGCTGATACATTGTCGCTCTTATAATCTGCCATCCAGTAATCAGTGAGATCAAGAATCCCGATTTCCTCCAGTGTTAGAAAGCCTCTTTTTCCTGTCCAATCTCCAATCTGGGCAGGAAAGGTCGAGAAATCAGGTGCAAAAGGAGCGTTATCTACTCTATTTTTGAGAGATCCGCTCTGAAAAAATAAAAACCCGCAAAAAAGTAGTAATAAGCCAACCAGAATGGGGGGCGTGATTTTTGCTGATCCAGAAAAAATTCTGCCCCGGGGAAGCTTTAAATATTCATCCCGAAAACGGCCTGTTTTACCAAAATGTAGAAAAAGCCACATTTCTCCCAGTAACAGGATAAGACAAATCCCGAAAACCACGAAGCCCTCGAACATATGCAATACGCCCTCGGCCATCTCCTGTCCCCACAGGTTAACGGTGAGTCCGACAATCGCAATGCGAAGGGAA
Organism: Alphaproteobacteria bacterium CG_4_9_14_3_um_filter_47_13; assembly: GCA_002789675.1. Classification (GTDB taxonomy): domain Bacteria; phylum Pseudomonadota; class Alphaproteobacteria; order Micavibrionales; family Micavibrionaceae; genus UM-FILTER-47-13. The sequence goes on from PFTR01000132.1 coordinate 1,692, forward strand.
TTCATTATAATCGTGACAGGAATCACAGACAGAAACACCACCCCCCGTTTCCACCATTTATCTTCCATGAGATATGCCGCCAGATAGCCCAGACTCATGAGCGGGAACAGATAGCGCAGTCCGTCACAGGCTTCTGCCACCTGCAGCTTCATCAAGCCCAGATCTATAACATTGCCATCCTGGAACACGGAAAAACCGAAAAGACGGATGATATTTGTTCCCAGTGTAGAAGAAACAAGCTGCATCTGCAGGGACAGATTGCCGTAAACGATATGGGGTAAAGGCGCAGCAAAAAACAGGAAAACAAGAACAGGCAATAATAAAAAAGTAACTTTCTTCCCGCCGAATGTCAGGACAATACCAGACAGAGCCATGATAAAGCTGTAATTCAGCAGCGCCTCGAAGGCTGATAGCTCGGCAAGCGTTGAAAATAGCAGACTTATAATCAATACAGGAATACCTGCCCATGACGGCGTAAGTGCCGGTTTCTCACGGACAAGGATATGCCAGCCAATAAATATTGCAATTATAGGGATGAGAATACCGTGACTATATTCATCTTTCTCCCAATAAAGCGGCAGATTCAATAAAGAATCTACCGAAATGGAAAAAGCGGTTACAACGGTCAAGGCCAATAAAATAAAAAAGCCGATAGCGCTTTTTTCTGTTTGTACCATCTTTTTGCCCATCGTTGTAAACGTCACGAAAGAACCCGCTTCTGTGTTCGGGTCGCAATCAGATAAAGCGCGTGCGGATTGGTTGTCAGGTAACGCCAGAAGAGCTGTTTCGGTTTCGTACACATACGGTGTAACCATTCAAGGCCGCGATCCTGCATCCATTGAGGGGCGCGGGGGTAGTCGCCTGTCACGTAATTATAACACCCGCCGCAGGTTACAAGCCATCCGGCAACGATTTTGTCCCGGTTCCGGACACAGAAACTCTGTTCTTTCGGCTTGCCAAGTCCGACCCAGACGATATCCGGTTTTAGCGCGCTGATTTCCCGGCATATTTCCTCTTCTTCCTGCGAAGAAAAATAGCCGTTGCGGCGGCCAATAATATTGAGATCCGGATATTGTTCCCGCAGAATATCTACGCATTTGGCGTTAATCGCCTCTGTCCCGCCAAAAAAATAAAAACTCAGCCCGTGTTTGACCGCAGCCTCCACGGCATCATACAGAAAATCCGTTGTTGCGGAGCGGTCACCGATCTGGCCATCCGTTAGTTTGTTGGCCGCAAAAACAATAATGCCGCCATCAGCATGAACAATGTCCGCCTGTGCAAGATCGGCCTGAAATGCCTGTGAGGAAGCAGCAAGAGAAATACCATGGCCATTGCTGTCAAAAACCAGAGCGGGCGGTTTGTTTTCATTCCGGCGGGCAAGACAGTCTTCAGCCATCAAAGAGGCCAGTTCTGCCCGTGAAAGACAGGCGGTCTTAACCCCGCCAACCATAACATGCTGTACCGATGCCAGTCTGTTTTGTGGAGTTTGTTCTCTTTGTTGCGCAAGAGCAGAAGATGTCATGAAGCGACCCTTCTAACAGAGTGCTGTGTATTGGCGACTTCACGTGCAACAAGAATTTTTTCCCATGCCAGCGCTGTGTGGACAATATTTTCCAGATTGTCATATTTTGGTTTCCAGCCCGTTAGCGCCCGAAGCCGGTCCGCATTTGCGACCAGAGAGGGTGGTCCCCGGGGCGAGCGGGTGCAGAAACGATGGAGAGCGGTCTATTTGCAACTTTTGCCACAGTTTCCAATACTTCACGAACCGAAAAAGCACGTCCGATCCCACAGTTAAGTGTCAGATTTTCAGGGTTTTTCCGAAGCGCCTCAAGAACCGCAAGATGCGCTGTGGCCAGATCAGAAACATGGATATAATCCCGAATACAGGTGCCGTCCGGTGTCGGATAATCTTCACCGAAGAGAGAAATATGATCCTGTTTTCCGAGAAGATACTGCACAGCAACTTTAATCAGATGAGTGGCCTTTGGCGAAGATTGTCCCGTCCGCCCTTGTGGATCCGCGCCCGCAACATTGAAATAACGCAATGTACCGGTTTGAAGGCCGCAGGATGCTGAAACATCACGTAAAATATTTTCAACCATCAGCTTGGAATTCCCGTAAGGGTTAATAGGGCATGTCACCGTATCCTCATACACAGTACCCTGCTCGGGAATGCCATAAACAGCTGCTGTAGAAGAAAAAATAAATTTCGGGATATCGTGCCGGACACAGGCATCAATCAGAGTCAAAGAATTTGTCACATTATTCCGGTAATATGTAAGCGGATCCGCAACAGATTCCGGAACAACAATAGATCCGGCAAAATGAAGGACGGCATCAAACTTATTTTCAGACATCAGACGATCCAGTAAAGCGGCATTGCCAACATCACCTTCATAAAATGCAGCCTGAGGAGGACAATTTTCCAATATGCCCGTACTAAGATTATCCAGAATCACAACATTGATCCCGGAGTCGACAGCAGCCCATGCTGTGTGAGACCCTATATACCCTGCTCCGCCTGTTAATAAAATTTTCATATGGCTTTTATATAATAGTTGACTGAATTAATGCAAGTTTCTTATTAATACCAAAACTCTATAAATATGACAATAAAAAAACAGGCCTGAACCTCTTGCTGCTTGTAATATATATCGCCCAAGTGATAATGCCATATCGAATTCAAAAAAATTCTGTGTCAAGAAATCAACACAAATAACGGGTCATTGAAATGTTTCCAGATAATCCTGTTCAGTCAGATATTGATCAGGCAAATAAATTGCACAGAACAGGCATACAGCTCGTGCAGACGGGTCGATTTGTGAGAGGAATCAAGTTTTTACGCGATGCCGCAGTGCTGACGCCTGATGATATGCTCCTTGTGAATAATCTGGGAGTCCGTCCCAATATACCAAGTTATTCCTGGGTCACAGAAAAAATATATAACACATCACAGGATCGCTGGCGGCACTATACAAAACATCTTGCCCCTGTGATGCCGCAGCTCAAGCCATGGGCAGAGAAATTCGGATATGAAACAGAGTGATTTTTCAAGAATCAAAAGGGGGTTTCCCTTTATAAAAATCAGGAAAAAGGATATGCTGGATTATAAATTTTTGAAGAAAAAGGAAAAATAATGGGCAAGGAAATTCTGATTTCTATCGGCAAAGGCAAAAACTTTATGGCTTACGCAGCATTTCCCGAACAAACTCCTGCACCTGCTGTCATTGTGGCACAGGAGATTTTCGGCGTTAATCAGGGGCTACGTGATAAATGTGACTGGCTGGCTGAAGAGGGATTTATAGCCGTTTGCCCTGACCTGTTCTGGCGGATTGAACCGGGAATCCAGCTTACAGATCAGAGCAAGGCAGAATGGGCGCGTGCTTTTGAACTTTTTAATCTTTTTGATGTTAATAAGGGTATTGAGGATTTAATAGCCACTGCCGCTTTTATGAACGAGCATCCGCAAAGCAACGGTAAAACAGGTTGCATCGGCTATTGTCTTGGTGGCAAGCTGGCTTATTTAATGGCCACACGCAGCCAAATTGATGTTTCCGTTGGTTATTACGGAGTTGGCCTTGAGATGCTGCTAAACGAATCTACAAATATTACAAAACCTTTGATGCTGCATATTCCCGAAGAAGATCAATTCGTGCCCAAAGAAGCGCAGGCAAAAATAAAAGAGACCTTGCAGGATCATCCGCAGGTTACAATCCATTCCTATCCCGGTCTTGACCATGCCTTTACACGCCTTGGCGGTGCGCACTATGATGAAGCAGGCGCAAAACTTGCCGATCAGCGCACCATTGATTTTCTAAAAAACCACACAGGATTATAGCAGCGTGCAAAAGAATCCCCCCTCTCCCGAAACAGCAAGGCCTGTCATAAACGAGGGGGAAAAAGAAGACGTTCATCCCGACCTTCTTGCCAAAGCGCTTGAGGATCTAAAGAAGCTTGTCAAAGGGAACGGCATTAAGCCCGAAACAGTTACAATGACGGGTTTTGATGGAGAGGTGCTCAATTTCGAAGCCCGGGAAATTTTTAAAATAGAGACAACAATTGCTGAAAAACGTGTAACAGGACGTGAATCCGGAGAAGTGGCAGGATCAAATGTTGATGCCCGACAGAAAATCAGTGCGGCCATAGAAAGAATTTCAAGAGACCGTTCCATTAAAAAACATACCATTACCATTCTTAAAAAAAGACGCGATATGGGACTGGCTGTTCCCGGAATTGTGATCCGTCTGGACAAACATAACCAGCGTTTTGTACTTCATGAAGCCTGTAATCCCTGTAATGCAACAGGAAAAATATTATGCCTGAACTGTCAGGGAAAAAAGAAACTGATCTGTCCGCGCTGCCACGGACAGCAAACCATACAATGCCATTTGTGCCACGGGATGCAGTTTATTGCAACGGATCAGGGACGCACCCAATGTACCCAATGTCGCGGGCAGGGACAGATTGCCTGCGACCTGTGCCGAAAACTTGGCATGGTTCCCTGTCCCAAATGCAAGGGAATTGGCAAGGCACCCTGTACACAATGCGCGATGACCGGATGGCATAGCCATCTTTTTCTTGTATCAGTACTGGCAAAGGCTGCGTTTACTTATGACCGGGAAAGTCTGCCGGAAGAGATTCTGCCGCTTATTGATGCCTACGGCCCTGATCTTGTGCTTAAAAACCATGCCCAGGCACGGATCATCGAAGATGTCCGCTATGATACCGAACTTGATAATACCAGCAAGCCGGATGAGTATATTATCCCTTATCACGTCAAGATTCCCTGGGGTGATATTCAGTTTGCGGTAGGCGGGAAAACTCTGGACGCAAAATTATTCGGGGAAAACCCGTTATTTCTGGAGTTCCCGCCCCTTCTCGAAAAAACCTTGAGTGCGCCTTTGGATGCTCTGGCGCGCGCCGCGCAGGGAAATGGTCATATCGAACAAAATACGGCCAAAGCCATTCGTGCCCGTCTCATTGGCGAAGCCTTTCTCACAGCATTATCCCATCCCCCCCCCAAAGCTCTGGCGATCATGGAAGAAAAGTATCCCTATGGTATTACAGAGGAGATGCTGAAAACGATCATTTCGCGGGCAAATACAACAATCCGGAATTTAACAAAAAAACCGCGTCTAAAGGGTCTTGCCATAGGGTTATTCGCCAGCACTGCTATATTTTCCGCCTATTTTTTCAGCTCCTTCCGTAATAATACAGGAGCAATGCTTCCCGATACGATGCCAACATTTGTTCCTGATGCGATTCTTATGTTATCCGGTGACCTGCTGATTGCCTTTTGCATTCATATGAGTGCCCTTCGAACTCTGCGCTCTGTTTTTTCTCCGCTGCTAAAAAATAATAACAAGACAAAAATTTCTCCCGCAATGACAATAGCCTTCTTATGGGGGCTTCCGGCAGCATGCATTTTGTTCCTTGTCTTTTTCCTTTTGGCGGGATAGATCAAACAGGATTAATATTTTAGTAAACTTGACGCAAAGAAATCGTATATGAAAAAAATTCACGCTCATAACAAGAGAGGGAATGTTTTATTTTTAATACTGATTGCCGTTGCGCTTTTTGCAGCATTATCTTATGCCATGACCCGTTCTTCCCGATCCGGCAGCGGCGATGCCGGTAAAGAAACTCTTGCTCTGCAAGCCGCACAGATTACACAATATGCCACGGGTCTTGAAAATTCAATTATGAGAATGCGTCTGTCCAATGGTTGCTCCGATACGAATATCTCTTTTACAAATCCGTTTGTAGCCGATTATGAACACCCGGTTCCGCCCGCAGACCAGTGCAAGGTTTTTCATCCTCAGGGGGGCGGATGGTCTTATACTCCACCAAAACCGGAGTGGCTGGATACCGCGCAATCGGCAGAGCCTCATTATGGAGAGCTTATTTTTACAGGCCAGACATGTGTTGCCGGTGTTGGTACAGGATCAGATTTTACATGCTGGAACGATGGCGATCTCACAAATCAGGAACTTCTTTTAACAAATCAGGAACTTCTTTTAATTGTACCGTGGATTAAAAAAGATTTATGTATTTTACTGAACGAAAAGCTGGGAGTGACCAATCCGGGAGGGAACCCTCCTCAGGATGGTGGCAGCATCTGGAGCACGCTGAATATCAAATTTATCGGAACCTACTCGGAAAATGCAATACCGGAAACTTTAGGAGGAATCCGCTCGGCCTGTATGGAAGGTAATACTTTCCCCGTTGCCCAGACCTATCATTTTTATCATGTTCTCATTGCACGTTAACGAAACTGGCCTCATAGCCAGAAACCCACACCGATAAACCAGCTTTGCAGATACGAATATGACGGCGTGGTGTCATCTTGCTCTTAATAAAAATAATAATATTTATAAATTCACGATTATATTGCTCACGCGCTGCCTGCCGTCAGATCCCTGTCTACACAAAGATGCTGTTTTTCGGCAAGTGTCTGCTTTTTTCAGGAAAAACAGGAAAGTATTCAGTTCGTTCGTCGTTTTTTAGAGAAAAAACACAACAAGCGTACAGATTATGTAAAAATAAATAAATTAAAGCACTCCCAGATATATAAAATCATTATTAGGAATATTATCATATTTTGTCAAGTAAAGTATTTTTAAGGCTCTTTGAGACAGGAATATATTGTAACTGTATTATATAAATCAAAAAAGACCCCTTCATTCTTAACTTTTATTTGTCTGTTGTTTGTGCCATAAATTTCTTTACAGAACAAAAAGGGAATATCTGTCATGGTCGCCCGTATTAACACAGTCGCCTTTCAGGGTGTGGATGTCCAGAATGTCGATGTGCAGGTGCAGATCTCGAATGGGCTGCCAGCCTTTACCATCGTCGGACTTCCCGATAAAGCGGTTGCCGAATCAAAGGAGCGGGTCCGGTCGGCACTTCATGCACTCGGGATTTCCCTGCCGCCGAAAAGACTAACGGTTAATCTGGCACCGGCGGATGTTGCCAAGGAAGGCAGTCATTATGATTTACCGATTGCTCTGGGGCTGCTGGCGGCCATGGAGGTTTTACCAAAAGAAGAACTGGCGCATTGTGTCGCGCTGGGAGAATTATCTCTGGATGCAGGAATCCGTGCCGTGGCGGGTGTTCTGCCGGCGGCGCTCCATGCGGCAACGAATGATAACAAGCTGATCTGCCCCGAAGCATGCGGTGGCGAAGCAGCATGGGCGGGCGACCTTGATATTATGGCGCCGCGTGATTTATTACAGCTTATCAATCACATCAAGGGGACGCAGGTTCTCAAGCGCCCTGAAGCCGCGCTGGCCAAAGATCAGAGCCCTCTCCGTTATCCCGATATGGCCGAAGTCAAGGGGCAGGAAACAGCCAAACGGGCACTGGAAATTGCTGCGGCAGGAGGACATAATTTGTTGATGAGCGGACCGCCGGGAAGCGGTAAATCAATGCTGGCCTCCTGTCTGCCCGGTATTCTGCCGCCCCTCTCGCCACAGGAAGCGCTCGAGGTTTCGATGATTCACTCTTTGGCTGGAACCCTGCCTGATGGCGGGCTGATGAAAACACGCCCCTTTCGCGACCCCCATCATTCGGCTTCCCTGCCGGCAATGATTGGCGGGGGACAAAAAGCCAGGCCGGGCGAAATTTCACTGGCACATCACGGTGTCCTTTTTCTGGATGAATTACCGGAGTTTGCACGCGGGACGCTGGAAGCTTTGCGTCAGCCTCTGGAAGCGGGACAGGCGCTGGTCGCAAGAGTCAATGCCCATGTGATGTATCCGGCGCGATTCCAGTTAATTGCAGCGATGAATCCCTGTCGTTGCGGCAATCTGGGCGATTCGGATCTGGAATGTACCCGTGCCCCGCGCTGTGCCGTAGATTATCAGACAAAAATTTCAGGCCCTTTGCTGGATCGTATTGATTTGCGCGTGGATGTGACAGCGGTGCCAGTGGTTGAGCTTCATAATACACCACGCGGAGAGGACTCTGCACACATTGCGGCGCGAATTGTGCTGGCGCGAGAGAAACAGGCTCTACGCTACGCGCAATATAAAGACGGGATGAAAGGAACTTTAAACGCGGATACGCCGCCCGATATACTTGAAAAAATTGCTATTTTACAAGAGGATAGCAGAGATTTGTTGAATTCGGCTGCCGAACGGCTTAAGCTCTCGGCGCGGGGTTATCATCGTGTTCTGCGTGTCGCACGCACAATTGCTGATCTGGAATCAGGAACAGACGACATCACGCGGGAAATCAGCAAGGCGCATATTGCCGAAGCGTTGGGATATAGACCACCCCGCCTGAATTGATAACTTTGACATTATAGAAATAATAAGGATTTCTTAAGAGTCGTTATGTTAACATTCTTGAAGACGATTATGATGGATAGGAAGAAAGTCGATATATGGTTGCCGCTTCTTTAACAGAAGGATTTCTAGAAAGCGCCCGTCAGGGACAGGGATTCTATGACCGCGCCGCGCATATCGGTTTTCCCGAAGATCCTTATGAATCCACGTCTTCTTTTTCCAGCAGTGCGCCGCAGGGTGTTATGGATTCTATTGTAAATCTTACGATGCCCGCCATCCGTTTTGAAAATAATGAAACACCCGATGATCCCGTTGTGGGAGCGCAGCAAAATCTGCAGCATGCCTGGAAAACCGCCCAGACTTATAGCAAAGAAAGCCCGAAAATTAATTCCTACCAGGAAATGACGGCCTCCGGTCAGGGACTAAAACGCACAGAGCAGCAGATTGACAATAAATCTGCTGTTGTGCAGGATTTTAAAGTCGCCCTTGCGGAAATAAAAGAAGTGCAGAATATACAAGAACAGGCCGCGCCGCAAAACGGGGGGCTTGTCACCTTTATTGGTAACATGGCGCTTTCAACAATGGCTGGCGCTGTGGCCGAAACAATTGTGCCGGGATCAAACGCTTTTATTGCTGTGGCAACTCTGGGCGCGGGGACTTTTGGTGCCAAAGGAGGCGCCAGCGCTTTCAAAAGCGCAGCCGATGACAATAATGAAAGCATGTACCAGACAGCGTCCACGCCCGAACCGGGCAGTGCAGGAGCGCAGTTTAATCAAATGATGTCTCAGGGACCAGGCTTTGGACACTTACCTGCCCAGATAGAATTAATGACCGAACCAAGTCTGGAGGATATGTCATGTATTTTCGGAGAGGAACAGCTTGCGGCACTGGAAATTGTGGCTAAAAGTATGGAGCATGATGTTGAACTGGGCAAAATGGCCTTTCGAAATCATCTGGATGCGACAATGCCTGTAACAGAAAATATTGTGAATATTCCCCAGATTGCTCTCAAATTAAAGCCCGAAGATCAACTCAAACTTACAAGCGATAATCCAAACTTACAGCGCGATGCCCTGAAAAATGCTTTTGTAAATCCGGGGGCTTCTTTTAGCTGATATAAATCATTTTAAACAGATGAACTGTTTTTCTTGCTGTCTTCTTGAAAACGGGTTTTCAGCGCTTTCATATAATCATGTGTCTCGTTTAAAGTGCCGAGTTTCTGTGCGAGCACAGCTTTTGTATGTAAGGGGATATTTTCCGACAGAGCCTTATCAAATTCCTTTAAAGCGCGGTCTTCAGTTTCTTCAAGGCATGTGACCAGAATTTTCTCAGGATTTGATGCGGAATTTATATCAAGCTCATCAAACAAACTCTCTCTATTCTTATCTGAAATCTTCCGGTTTTCCGGATTGCCCCCATTTGCTTTCAAGAATTCGGACAAGTCGATAATAATATTACTACGGATATAGGCCATATTATTAAATACGGTTTCTATAAAAGGATTTGTTGTTTTTCTGGCCGCAGATTCATAAGAATATTTTGTATTTTCACAAACATTAATCAGGTGGCAAAGAACGTCATTTTGATCGGACATAGCATACTCTTTCGGTTTGAGTGCAACAAGATTCTTATGACATCAAACGCCCCTGTCCAAATTTTGTTCCACTTTTTTTGGAACTCATTACCCGTAAAGAGCGTTTGATGGGAATAACGGAGTTTACCAAAACTTGAAACCAAAGAGGAGAGAACAATGAAAACGAAAATATTAACAGCTGCATCTGCGATTGCCCTTCTAACGGCCATGCCTGCTTTGGCTCAAACGAAGACAAGTGTTAATGCACAGACACAAGCAACAATTGAAGCGCAAAAGAACAATAACCCGAATACCCCCGACATGCCGATTATCACAGGAAGTGACATTGAACGCGGCTGGGACAACACCCAGGATACCCTTTCCAATGCTGCAGAAAATACAGGTGAAGCGATAGAGGATACGTATTATAACATCCAGAATGTCTTTACAGACGAAGATACCCCTGCCGAAAATGCTGTCACAATTAAAACGCGCACAACAGCGAAAGGGATGATTGGCAAAAATGTTTATAATGCGAATGGAGAGTCCGTTGCTAAAGTCGAGGATATTATTATGGATCGGAATGGTATAGCTCAAATGGTCATCCTGCGTGATGGCGGTCTCTTTGGCATGGGAGGGAAACTTGTTGCTTTTGATTACAATAACATAACAGAGCGTGCAGACTCCGGTGATATTATGATGCCAATATCTGAAAATCTGATCGATAAAGTTGCAGAGTTCAGCTATGACCGCAATACATCCAGAGAGAATATTCGTATGATCCCAGAAAATGGTATTAGCGTCACAAAAGTCATGGATGGCCATATCAAAGATCCCGACAACAAAAATGTTGCTGATATTGACAATGTAACGCTGGTAAATGGCCGGATCGAATATCTGGTCGTTTCCTTCAACAAAGTATTGGAAATGGGCGGTGATACAGCTGTGATGAAATTTGATAATCTTCAGGCCATGGCGATTGATGATAATAAAGAAATCAATTTCCAGTTATCCGCACAGCAGGCGGCCGATTTTGAACTATTCAAGAAAAAAGCGCAAACAAAAGGATAGATTTTTGTGCTCTTGAAACGAGTCTGTTCCCGGATATCGTAGAATGGACAAAATCTTTAACCTTCAAACAGGAGACCTAAAATGAACGAAGATATTATTAAAGGAAAATGGACCCAGATTAAAGGCGATATTAAAACCAAATGGGGAAAGCTTACCGATGATGAACTGGATCAGATCAAAGGCAACCGTGACAAACTGATCGGTAAATTACAGGAAAGCTACGGAAAGACCCGCGATGAAGCGGAGCAGGAATTAAAAGACTTCGAAAAAAAATACGCTTCTAAATAATAAAAAATTTCATGAAAACGCCCTCCGGGGCGTTTTTTTGTGTCTTACAAAAGAGATACAAACTATTTCCAAACTCATACATGCTCTCTGGAACCGGGGCGATTGCCAATCGTTTGTATAATGAGAGCAACATAAACATGCTTGCCATCAGTTAGAAACCGGAAGGAGAAAATCCATGCATAACGAAATTGAGGATGACAATTTAAATAACCTGGAAAACGCGATCCTTGTTTGCTTTGGTGAAACAATTGAGGATGATCTTCCACAGATCGAAAGTGCAGATGAAGCCATGATTGATATTTTGCAGGGTGTTGGAAACTTTTCACGTATAGAAGCCCAGTCTTATCTACATGGTCAGAGTTAAAGAGGGACATATTTATAGTCCTGGAGGAAATACTTGAATAAAATAAGGGTTCATTATTTTCTTCAGGACGATCATTATTGATACTGCAAATAACTATGAAATAATGTTATAGTACTTTAGAATAAGAATATGACGTGTTATATTTACACATGACCTATCACACCCCCCACAGGATTGCCGTTTT
>PFTR01000120.1:0-31475 GCA_002789675.1 Alphaproteobacteria bacterium CG_4_9_14_3_um_filter_47_13
GTTTTTGTCATGGCTGATGTGATCTTTGATATGGCTTCCTATTAGGAAACACGGTTAAAAACAGCTTTTACAAATTATTCAAATAGAGTAACAAAACAGGCACATTTCACAACGTCAGGAGCCATCCTGCAAAAATTTTATGAGTTTTCTCCTGTGATTCCGCGCTCACTCTAATAGCGGTAAGATAAACTCACCGCGCCAAAGACCGCGCCGTTTTCCTGCCCATGGAATTCTTCGGTACGGTAGGCAATGCTGTAAGACAGGCGGGTGCGTTTATAGGTGAAGGCAATTCCGGTATTGGCATCTCCGACAAAATAATTTTTATCAATGCTGTGGCTATCGCTAAAGCTGTTGCCGTCAAGAAAGATGTTACGGGCAACAGCGCGCCCCTCGACGCCTGCAAAAAGATACCAGCCCCAGTCATTCTCCGGAATTTGAAAATAGCCTGTGCCAGGCATGGAGGGACGGACGCGGGGTGGGTTATCCTGCCAGCCGCCTGTAACGGGGCTGATTTTTAGTGTCAAACCTGTGCCGGCATAGGTGTAGATATTTCCTAAAGAAATATTGAAATTCGGTTCAGCGCTCCCGTAAAATCCGAGTGCTTCAAATTGTGCAAGTTCCGGCCAGCGCCGCTGCCACGAGATAATCACCCCCGGCTCGTTATCAAGCTGGTGATCCCAGCCTTTGGGATCGGGCGAGTTGATGATGCTATGGATAAATTTTTGCGAAGGTTCACCCATCGCAACGGAACCGACCATTCCCAGTGTTAGCTCCAGTTCGTCAATATGGTTTCCTGTCAGTGTTGTTAGTCCTGCCGAACCATAAAGCCATGCCGCCCACGGGCGGTCATCCGGATTCTGTTCCCGCATTTTTATTTCGCCCGGTGTATAGAGATTCTGGCCAAGGGAATAGGTCAGACTGGTTGAATGATTGATATCAAAGGTCGGAATTGTTTCGGCAATCCGGTCTATAAAATCGGGGATATCGGCATTCACATTGTAATAGCTTACGCGAACGCCACTTGTGTAATCGCGGTCCGTACCGCCACCAATAGAATCGTTTTCTATCGACAGGCTGAAAAAGTTTTTATGTGCCTCGTTGCGGACATCAGCAATATCCTGCGCCATTACTGGAACCGCACAGAGCAGTACTATGGCGACGGCCATAGCAGAAATGATTTTTATGTGCCTCATAGGCCGATTATATCGAAAATATCCTGTGGTGTCCTGCCCTGTTTTTCACGCAAATACTGGATACTGATGCTGCTGTCGCGTTTGGCAAGACGGTTGCCGTCTTTATCAGTGATGATCTTATGATGATGCCATTGCGGTACATGAAGCTCCAGAAGCTCTTGCAGAAGGCGGTGCAGGTGCGAGGCATAGAAAAGCTCTTCTCCGCGTGTGACAAGTGTAATTCCCTGTATATGATCGTCAATGGTAACGCTCAGGTGATAGCTGGCATTAATGTCTTTACGGGCAAGGACAACATCACCAAGGATCTCTGGCGTGGCTTGCTGTTCACCTTTTTCACGGTCGATCCATGTTAAGGGTTCTTTGATATCTGCCATGGCTTTTTCAAGGTCAAGACGAAAGGCATAGGGAATTCCGGCAGCAATTTTCTGTTCGCGGACAATATTGCTCAGACCCTTGCATGTGCCGGGATAGAGCAAACCTTCGGGGCCGTGCGGTGCATAGCCGGAGAGCATAACTTCCTGCCGGATTTCCTTGCGGGTGCAAAAGCAGGGGTAGAGTAAATTGCGGTTATGCAGTTTCGTCAGCGCTTTATTGTAATCCTGCATATAATCGGACTGGCGGCGGACAGGTTTTTCCCAGTCAAGGCCGAGCCATGCAAGATCTTCATAGATACCATCCTCAAATTCTTTTTGGCAACGCTCGGGGTCAATATCCTCAATCCGTAAAATAAATTTTCCGCCGGATTCTTTGGCAAGCCTGTAAGCAAAGAAGGCAGAATAAGCATGTCCGATATGAAGCCGTCCGGTTGGCGAGGGCGCAAAACGTGTTATAAAAGAATCATTCATAAGCGTCATGTTAAGGAGATAGAGCGATGACGCAAATAAAATTTTAGAGTAAGCTCCTTTTGAAACTATATTATTTATATGACGGGAGTAAAAATGACTGTTGAACTTAAAGCCTATAAATATGATCCCATATCGAAAAACGCACCGCAACAGCTTGTTATTTTGTTGCATGGGCTGGGATCGGATGGCCGGGATCTGATTGAACTGGCGCCGCTTTTTGGACAGTTTTTGCCGGATGCTGTTTTTGTCTCTCCCGATGCGCCTTTTCCCTGTGATATGAGTCCAATGGGGTATCAGTGGTTCAGTCTTCAGGAAAGAACGGAAGAGACTGTTCTGGCAGGGGTACAAAAAGCAGCGCCTGTTCTGGATTCCTTTATTACCAGACAAATGGAGATATTTAACATTCCGGCAGCAAAAACAGCTTTGGTCGGGTTCTCACAGGGGACAATGATGGGGCTGTATACCGCGCCGCGCTTTCCTGACGCTCTGGCCGGTGTCCTTGGATATTCCGGTGCGCTGATTGGCAGCGGGGATCTTGCCACATCCTCTGATATTCATAAGATTCCAGTCCATCTTATTCATGGGGATCGGGATGATGTTGTGCCTGTTGACCGTTGCCATCAGGCAAAGACTGTTCTGGAGAAATCAGGCTTTAAAGTAACGGGGGAAATCACGGCAGGTCTTACGCATAGTATTGATCAGGCAGGAATTATCAGCGGGGGACAATTTCTACAACGTATTCTAACGAAATAGCGCCGGTTATTTTCTTACATTGTAGTGAAATTATATTGCGCCTACGCTTGGTTTATTGAAATAAAGAATATGGTTTTGAGAGGGTGGGGATCATTCTACGGATTTATTAGGTGTCCTGACTGTTTTGCTGTAAAATATAAATAGAAAGGCTACAAAACCCTTACCCTGTAAGAGTTTTCAACGCCGCCGATAGCAAGGGCGGCAGAAGTAACGGTTCTATGGACGTACACAGACCAGACGCATATGCTCCCCTTGAACAATGTCCGGCGCTTGTTCTGAATGCTGATTTTAGACCGTTGAGTTATTTTCCTTTATCTTTGTGGTCGTGGCAGGATGCAATCAGGGCGATGTTCCGGGAATCCGTGGTTGTGGTGTCCGAGTATGAGCGGGTTGTGCATTCCCCGACACAGGAAATTCGTCTTCCGAGTGTGCTGGCGTTAAAAGAATATGTTCCTTCCGTACAAAAACCCGCTTTTACCAGATTTAACCTGTTTCTGCGGGACGGGTTTGAATGCCAGTATTGTTATGACAGTTTCAAAGCCAATGATTTAACATTCGATCACCTGATACCGCGTTCGCGTGGGGGGCGGACATTATGGGATAATATTGTCACCGCCTGTCAGGTTTGCAATACCCGAAAAGGAAACCGGTTGCCGCAGGAATGCGGCATGACCCCGAGGCGGGAACCGCATCAGCCGACAATTTACGAACTTCAAAGAAATGGCCGAAAATTCCCTCCAAACTTCCTGCATGAAAGTTGGGGGGATTTTCTTTATTGGGATAGTGAACTGGTGGATTAGTTCACAGCAACTATTCTTCCATCGTGCTGGCAAAGCGCTCTGCCAGAGCGGGTGTACGGCGCTGGCGCGTGACTTCTATCATACCGAGATTGCTCCATCCATGAATTTGAACGGTGCAGGGGTCGTCATTGAAATAGCCTTCCAGCGCTTTGAAAAGTTTGTCTTTTTCCTTTGCATTTTTAAGACGCAAAAAGTCGATAATAAAAGCGCCGCCCATATTGCGCAGGCGAATCTGGCGGGCAATTTCCTGTGCTGCATCCAGATTAACCGCCAGATGGCCGCGAGTGTCGGCGGCAGTATTAACATCAATGGCTGTAATGGCAGCGGCTTCCTGAATAATAACTGTCGCACCGCGATCAAGAAGGGCGTAAGGCGCAAGAAGTCCTTCAATCTGGCCGATAATATCATAATGTTCAAATAAACCGAAATCATTGGCGCCGCCCGGAATCTCGACCGGATGGACTTTGGTGACAAGATCGGGAGCATAGATATCACACCATTCTTCGGCCAGTTGATAATGATCCATTGTGGTGACTTCAATATTTTCAATATTCTTTGTGGCCTGATCGCTTAACGTGCGCTGGATCGCATCAGGGCCTGCCATGATAAGCTGTGGCATATCGCCTTCAAGATATTGCTGGATGCTTTGCCAGGCACGGGAGAGGATTTTTGACTCGCGCAGGAGCATATCCGTTTGGGTGTCCGCACCTGCCGCACGTAAAATACAGCCCTGTGATTGCCCCCCGAGAGAATCCATCATGATCTGCATCTGTGCCCGTAGTTTCTTATCTTTAATTCTCTGGGAAATGCGGTTTTCTTTTTCCATGGGGGCATAAATTAAAAAACGTCCGGGGAGCATGATATTCATACTCACACGTGGCATTTTACCGTCTGATTTTGCATAGGGCTGATCGGGCATTTTAGGCAAATAGCCGCTTTTGGCCTGTACGGGAATCATCTGACCGGGCTGGAGAATTTTGCCGATATCCTTGCCGCCGCTGTTTTTATAACTTCCGTCTTTTTGCGTAATCCGGACATCGGCATTATACAGAATACCGATATTGTCCCCATCAAGATTTACAAAAACAGCATCCTGCGCTTTGTCGATCCGTGCGACCTTTGCCCAGTAAATCGAACCCCAGCGAACCTCCTCTGCCGGAGGGTCAAACTCAAGTCCCTGTAATGTGTTTTTTTCAAGCGCAACAACCCAGAGGCCGCCTTTCAGCTCTTCGATCAGTATATCCATATGCGAATGTTCATTCCCTTATATAGCCGGCACTCTTTAACATTTTCATTGTATCATAAAGAGATAGGCCAACAACATTGGAATACGATCCCCGAATAAATTTCACGTAAGCTTCGGCAGAACCCTGAATGCCGTATCCCCCGGCTTTGCCCTGCCATTCTCCGGAATCCAGATACTGTTTTATTTCGGCTGTGCTTAATTTTTTGAATTGCACGATTGTTTCAACAATCTTTGTGCGAAGCGTCCCGGCGGGGGTGTGTAGGGCAATACCGCCAATGACTCTGTGCCGTCGTCCGGAAAGCAGATCAAGAAAGCGCCGTGCCTCTGTTTCATCTTCAGGTTTTTCAAGAATACGGCGACCACAGGCCACAACTGTATCGGCAGACAGAATATAAGCGCCTTCATGTATCGCCGCGACAGCATCGGCTTTTTGCCGTGCCAGCCTTTCGGCAAGGCCTCGCGGGAGTTCTGTTTTTAAAGGTGTTTCATCAATATCGGCAGGAATGATGTCATCGGGCGTTATTCCGATCTGCTTCAGAAGTGCAACACGTCTTGGAGAAGCGGAGGCAAGGATCAGGCGTTTATTTCTCACGATAAATAATGCGGCCTTTGGTTAGATCATAGGGGGTCATTTCAACCACCACCACATCGCCCTGAAGCACACGGATACGGTTTTTCCGCATTTTTCCTGCTGTATGGGCAAGGATTTCATGGTCGTTTTCCAGCTTCACCCGAAACATTGCATTGGGAAGAATTTCTGAAACGACACCTTTGAACTCAAGTAACTCTTCTTTTGCCATAAAGACTCTTTTTCCTTAATATTACGAAATAATTGCTTTCTCTATATAATGAAAATAAAGCGGAAATGCAAAGGGGTTTTCTTTCCGGTTTAAAATTAGAGCAAAAGCCGGCCTGTATGATAAATAATAATTATGTGAGTTTTTTCAGATTTTTCTGGATTTGGGCACTGTTCTGCGGTAAATACTATCTATTCCCTGACAATCATGGTACGTAACGCTCCGGCAAGGCCGCTTACGAACCTTTTGTCAAAATGAAACGCGTTAAAAAAGAGGTAAAGAATGGTAAAATTTGCGCCCATGGAATATATTCGTCAGGTGCGGTCGGAAATGCAAAAGGTCACGTGGCCCTCGCGCAAGGAAACAACAACAAGCACGATTG
This sequence comes from Alphaproteobacteria bacterium CG_4_9_14_3_um_filter_47_13, assembly GCA_002789675.1. GTDB lineage: Bacteria > Pseudomonadota > Alphaproteobacteria > Micavibrionales > Micavibrionaceae > UM-FILTER-47-13. The sequence continues at coordinate 6,017 of PFTR01000120.1, forward strand.
CCGTGTTTATTATGGTTTTATTTGCAGCGACTTTTCTATTTCTTGCCGATCAGTTTATGGCGTTTGTCGTGCGCTGGATTTTGGGATTAGGCGTATAACCGTAAATGGTGGAAAAGGATTGTCGGGATGAATACGAACCCTCAGGAAAATAAAGAGAAAAACAACGAGAACAAAAAAGGGAACGAGAACACAAAAATGTCAAAAGCGCGCTGGTATGTATTGCATGTTTATTCCGGTTTCGAGCACAAGGTTGCCGAGGCGATCAAGGATAAAGCACAAAAAAAAGGATTGGCTGACTATATCGAGGAAATCATGGTGCCAACGGAAGCTGTTGTTGAAGTGAAGCGCGGACAGCGTGTGAGCACGGATCGCAAATATTTTCCCGGCTATGTACTGGCAAAACTGGATCTGAATGATCAGGTCTGGCATCTGGTGAAAGACACACCGAAAGTTACAGGGTTTCTGGGCGCGGGCAACCGTCCGTCACCGATCAGCGAGAAAGAGGCTGAATCGCTTATGAAGCAGATTCAGGAAGGCGTTGACCGTCCACGGCCAAGTGTTATTTACGATATTGGCGAAGAGGTTAAAGTTATTGACGGCCCCTTTGCCTCGTTCAATGGTTTTGTTGAAGATATTGACGAAGATAAATCCAAGCTGAAAGTTTCTGTTTCGATCTTTGGCCGTGCAACACCGGTAGAGCTGGAATATTCTCAGGTCGAGAAAATATAGATTGGGGCAAATGGCTGAAATCTCCGTGTCATCTAAAAATGAATCTTTGACAGTAACATTTCCTGACGGCTCGGTACGCTCTTATGAAAGAGGCATTACCGGACTGGAAATTGCCGAATCTATTGCCAAATCTCTGGCAAAGGCCGCCGTGGCGATAGAGGTTGATGGCACCGAATGGGATTTATCGCGCCCTCTTCATAAGGACTGCACTGTTAATATTATTAAGCGCGAGAGCGAGCAGGGGCTGGCGCTGATTCGCCATGATACGGCGCACGTCATGGCGCAGGCAGTGCAGGAGCTTTTCCCCGGAACGCAGGTGACGATTGGCCCTGTCATTGAAAACGGATTTTTCTATGATTTTGGCAGGAAAGAGCCATTTTCAACCGATGATCTGGTGGCTATTGAAAAAAAGATGCACGATATTATTGATCGTGGTGAGACTTTCGAGCGTGAAGTCTGGAATCGGGACGATGCGATCCAGTATTTTAAAGATAAAGGCGAAATGTTCAAAGCCGAGATTATTGCCGATTTACCGCCACAGGAGGATGTTTCTGTTTATAAACAGGGGGCGTGGCTGGATCTTTGTCGGGGGCCCCATATGCCAACTACAAAACATATTGGCCATGCTTTTAAATTAACCAAAGTTGCCGGCGCTTACTGGCGTGGCGATTCGGATAAGGCTATGCTAACGCGGATTTACGGCACGGCGTGGCGGGATGAAAAAGAGCTTGAAGCCTATCTTCATATGGTTGAGGAAGCGGAAAAACGCGATCACCGCAAGCTGGGAAAGGAAATGGACTTATTCCATTTTCAGGAAGAAGCGCAGGGAAGTGTCTTTTGGCATCCCAAAGGTTTTACGATTTATAACCAGCTTGAAAACTATATTCGCCGCCGTATCCATGCGCGTGGCTATGTCGAAGTTAAGACCCCGCAATTAATTGATAATAAATTGTGGGAGAAGTCAGGGCACTGGGGTAAATTCCGCGAGAATATGTTTGTTGTCCCCGATGTTGTTCCCAATACTGATGAAGAAGGCTCTATTTTCAAGGAAGAGCCGACAAAATTTATGGCGATCAAGCCGATGAACTGCCCTGCGCATGTCCAGATTTTTAATCAGGGGATTAAATCCTACCGTGATTTGCCGATCCGTATGGCGGAAATGGGCTGCTGTCACCGGAATGAAGCGCATGGCGCTTTGCACGGGCTCATGCGTGTCCGTCAGATGACTCAGGATGATGCCCATATTTTTTGCCGTGAAGACCAGATTTTAGAGGAGGTCAAAGCTTTTGTGCAGCTTTTTTATGAGGTGTATAAAGATTTTGGATTCGAGGATATCCATATCAGACTGGCAACACGCCCGGAAATTCGTGCCGGTGAGGATGCTATCTGGGACAAGGCGGAGCAAGCCATGGCGGAAGCGCTTGAAACTTTAGGTCTTGCCTTTGAATATTCACCGGGCGAGGGGGCGTTTTATGGCCCCAAATACGAGTTTCACCTGAAAGATGCCATTGGCCGTTCATGGCAGATGGGAACATGCCAGCTTGATTTTGTGCTGCCCGCGAGACTTGACTCACACTATATCGGCGAAGACGGGAATAAACATCATCCTGTGATGATCCATAGAGCTATTTTTGGTACGTTTGAACGGTTTATTGGCGTTCTGATCGAGAGTTTTGGCGGGAAATTACCAATGTGGCTTGCGCCTGTACAATGTGTTATCGCCTCTATTACAGGGGATGCCAATGACTACGCACAGAAAATTTATGACAGGATGTTTGCACAAGGTTTGCGGGTTGCCCTTGATATCCGCAATGAAAAAATTAATTATAAAGTGCGCGAGCATTCATTGGCAAAAGTACCTGTGATGTTCGTGGTTGGTCAGCGTGAGGCTGATGATAATAAAGTCGCTATTCGCCGTCTTGGCGGCAAGGATCAGGATATCAAATCTCTGGATGAAGCCATTGAAACCTTTATCAATGCTTGTAAAGCACCCTATTGATGCTAATATCAGTATACAAAAATAAATAACAAACAGGAGAAGTAGCCATAGCAAGACCCCCTATGCAACAGCAGCGCCCCGGAAGCCGTAATAGCGGCGGGCCCCGTGTTAATGAACAGATATTGTCCGAAACTGTCCGTCTGGTTTATGCCGACGGTGAAATGGCTGGTGTCGTCACCATAGCAGAAGCGCTAAAAGCGGCAGAGGAAGCCGGGCTTGATCTGGTCGAGGTTTCTCCGGGTGCCGAGCCGCCAGTCTGTAAAATTCTTGACTATGGCAAGTTTAAATATGAGCAGCAGAAAAAATCTGCCGAAGCCCGTAAGAAACAGAAAACAGTCGATGTCAAAGAAATCAAAATCCGCCCCGGGATCGAGGATCATGATTACGGCGTAAAAATGCGGAATGCGCGCCGTTTTCTGGAAGATGGTGATAAAGTCAAAGTGACAATGCGTTTTAGAGGCCGCGAAATGGCGCACCAGGAGATTGGGCAGGCATTATTGACGAAAATGAAAGGGGAACTTTCTGACGTGTGTAAAGTCGAGCTTGAACCAAAAATGGAAGGCCGCCAGATTATTATGGTTCTGGGACCCATGTGAGCATGTGAGCGCAAACATGGCCTGATTTTGTTCTATTTCCAGAATAGTTTCCCGTCATTCAATATTTCTTGTCCGCACGAAGCGCACAGATTTTTAAAAGGGGCTTCGGGATGCTGAAAAAACGTCATTGCGAGGGAACGAAGTGACCGAAGCAATCCAGAAAATCAGCGGTTCACAAGAACCGGGTTTCTTTCCGGAGCCTGTCTTCGCGAAGGCGGGGGCTTGCAATGTAAACCTTTTGAAGAGAGCCGGAGGAAAGACTCTTTAAAAGTTATACGAAAGCAGGCCGGACAGGACAATGCCATGATGGGAAAAACGATATCAGATTAACATAATTTTACGAGATTTTCCTCTTTCTATTTCTTCGTGTTGTAAGTTCTATATGAATGTCATTACAATGTTCCTATGATTCAGAATATTCAAAAAAATGCAGATCTTGCGCGTGAGAAGCAGGAGCCGGACATTGAGGCCGAGATGTCCCTGCGTCCGTTGAGGCTTGATGATTTTACCGGGCAAAGGCCTGTGCGCGAGAATTTGCGGGTGTTTATCGAGGCGGCGCGTTCGCGCAAGGATGCCATGGATCATGTGCTGCTTTTTGGTCCTCCGGGGCTGGGGAAAACGACGCTGGCACAGATTATTGCGCGTGAGCTGGGCGTTGGATTTCGGGCCACATCGGGACCGGTTCTGGCGCGGGCAGGGGATCTTGCCGCTATTCTGACCAATCTGGAGGCGCATGATGTTCTGTTTATTGATGAAATCCATCGTCTCAATCCGCTGGTTGAAGAAATTCTCTATCCGGCGATGGAAGATCACAAGCTTGATCTGATTATCGGCGAAGGGCCTGCGGCACGTTCGGTGCAGATTGATCTGCCTCCTTTTACGCTGATTGGGGCGACGACACGTTCTGGACTCCTGACCAACCCCTTGCGGGATCGTTTTGGTATTCCACTGCGCCTTGATTTTTACAATGCAGATGAACTGACTCTGATTGTGAAACGTACGGCGGGATTGCTTGCCATGAATCTGACGGAGGAGGGGGCATACGAGATTGCACGACGCTCGCGCGGGACGCCGAGGATTGCAGGAAGGTTGACAAGACGGGTGCGCGATTTTGCTTTTGTTCTCAAGGTGGTAGAAATTGATTATAAGGCTGCAGATGAAGCTTTGCAAAAACTGGATGTTGATTCCGGCGGGCTTGATATGATGGACAGGCGCTATTTATCCTGTATCGCGGATCATTATGGCGGAGGGCCTGTTGGCGCAGAAACGCTGGCTGCCGCATTATCGGAGCAAAGAGATGTTATTGAAGATGTCATTGAACCCTATCTGATGCAGCAGGGGCTGGTACAGCGCACTTCGCGGGGGAGGATGCTGTCACCAAAAGGATTCCGCTATCTCGGGCTGGAAGCACCACAATTAAGCCAGACTGATATGCTCGACGGACTTGAAAACCGGTGATATGTCGGTTTACCAGAGACCAAGCTTGAGTCTTGCTGTACTGATGGCTGCAAACTCCCGAGACGATTCGTCTTGATTCAGAGGCTGTTTATAAGACTTCTGTATGTTCCTGACGGCTGCAGTAAAAGCAGTATCCAGAGGAATATGTCCGTATGTCGAGATGTCCGTTGCATATTCAATAAAGCTATCAGCACCTTTTTCAGGTGAAACATGGGTGGCATCGACAAACTCTTTAATATGAATTTCGTGATCTTTAATCATGGTAACCAGTCCTTTTTAATTTGCACGGGAAGTGTCTCTTGTCTATTATTTTACAAAATAAATGTCAAGTTTTGATTTTTCCGGATAGGGTTCAATGTCACATACCATCAATATACGCGTTTATTATGAGGATACCGATGCAGGGGGGATTGTCTATTATGCGAACTACCTGCGTTTTTGTGAACGGGGACGCACGGAATTTTTGCGTTTTCTGGGCGTTGAAAATAAACCGTTAAAAGATCAGGACGTGTTTATATTTGTTGTCCGGCATCTGGAAGCGGATTATATATCTTCTGCGTTTCTGGATGATCTTTTATCAGTAAAAACATCTGTGGACATGGTCAAAAATGCGAGTTTTCTTATGAAGCAGCAGGTTTTACGACATGATAGGGTGCTGTTTGAAATGGATGTAACAATGGTCTGTGTCGGAACAAACGGAAAGGCCGTTCGTTTGCCAGAGAATTTAAGAAAGGTTTTGGAGAATGACTGATAGAGCCGTTGATGCCGTTGAGGTCGGGGCAAGTTTTTCGGGTGATATGTCGATGTGGGGGCTTTTTATGGAAGCCGACATGATCGTCAAAATCGTGATGATGATTCTGATTTTTGCTTCTGTCTGGAGCTGGACAATTATATTTGAAAAGCGCGGGACGCTGAAAAGACTGAATAAACGCGCCGGAAAATTTGAAGAGGCTTTCTGGTCGGGGGAGTCTCTTGACAAGCTCTACCAGCGTGTCAAAAAAGGTAAGCAAGACCCTATGATTAAAACATTTTGTTCCGGTATGGAAGAATGGCATAACGGGGTAGCCGGGGGCGTTCCGGCTAAAGAAAGTCTGCAGGCCAGCTTGAAACAGCGTGTCGAGCGCGCCATGTCAATTGTCATTAATAAGGAAACCAATGCGCTGGAGCGTGGTATGACGTTTCTGGCAAGTGTCAGTTCGACCGCCACCTTTATCGGATTATTTGGAACCGTCTGGGGAATTATGACAAGCTTTACCGCGATTGCCAGTACGAATAATACAAGCCTTGCTGTCGTTGCGCCGGGGATTGCCGAGGCTTTGTTTGCAACGGCGCTTGGGCTTGTCGCGGCTATTCCGGCGGTAATTTCCTATAATATCTTTACAAACGGTCTGGAGCGTTATGCGGACAGACTTGATGCTTTTACCAGCGAATTTACCGCGATTTTGTCACGCCATCTTGATACACAAGAGGGTACCGGAAAAAGGAAGGTCGCATAAATGGGCGCGTCAATGCAATCGGGAGGCGGTTCACGGATCGGACAGGCAGGCAGACGCAGCCGTTCCTATCGCCGGATGTCGGAAATTAATGTGACACCTTTTGTTGATGTGATGCTGGTGCTGCTGGTTGTCTTTATGATTACCGCGCCGCTTCTGACCTCGGGTGTCGATATCAATCTGCCGCAGACAGATGCCAAACCGATTACGGATGAAGATAACAAGCCGCTTGAAATCAGCATTACCAAAGAAGGCGCTCTGTTCGTTGGTGAAACCGAAGTCAAGCGCGACCGCCTGATTAGTCTGCTCGAAGCCATGACAAAAGATAATCCCGATCGCCGGATTTTTATTCGCGGGGATCAGAGTTTAGGATATGGACAGGTCATGGATATATTGGGGGCATTGAATAAAGCAGGGTTTCGCAAGGTTGCCTTATTATCCGAACCGTCCAGATAGATCAGGATTATGATGACCGCTGTCATACATGAAGATCCGGCTTATGAGCCTCATATGAAAGCACCGCTTTTGCTTTCGGCGCTTTTTCATGGTCTTGTTGTTTTGATTGCGATTGTCGGTTTGCCATATATGACGCCTGAGCTACCGATGATTGATAACTCGATTACTGTCGAGCTTGTCGATGTCACCGAAATTGCGCAGACTGATAAAAAACCGGAAATAAAGCCGATCGAACGCAAGCCGCCGGAAGAAAAAAAGGAAGAGCCTCCCAAACCTGTTATGCCGCAGGTTACGGCAACAACACCGCCCAAGCCGGTTGCGCCGGCACCGCCGGAAAAGATTGAAGAATTTGCGTCGCCGGACAAAGTACCCGAAGAAGTGAAGAAAAAGCCTGAACCTGTCGCCGCCAAAGCGCCGCCCAAACCGATAAAACGTCCCACGCTGACCAAGGCGGAAGAGCCGCAGCAGGATGAATTCAAGTCCTTGCTCCGGAATTTGATGCCTACGGAAGAAGAGGCCGTGAAGACGGAGGAAAAGGGAGCCGGAGAGCAGGCCTCACCTCTTGCTCAATTTTCCCAAAAAATGAGTATGAGCGAGATGGATGGTCTGAAACGCCAGCTTAGCCAATGCTGGAGTTTGATGGCAGGTGCGCGTTATGCCGAGGATCTGGTGGTTGATCTGAAACTTTTTGTCAATCCTGACCGCACCATCCGTGATGTGAAAATTGAAAATATACTGCGATATAATACAGATAATTATTTCCGTGCGGCAGCCGATAGTGCAAAACGTGCAGTATTTCGTTGTAGCCCTCTTGATTTGCCACCCAATAAATACGATCTTTGGAAGACGATCACTGTAACCTTTGACCCCAGAACCATGCTTTAGGAAAATAGATATGTTTAAAACAGTTATTCTTGCCGTTTTGTCTTTTTTCATTCTGATGCCGAGTGCGGCATATGCCGAGGTTAAAGTGAATGTGACGCAGGGAACAGTCGAAAAACTGCCGATTGCGATCAGTCTTTTCCATGTAGAGCCAGGCGCGGATGCCCAGCTGGCGCAACAAATGCCTGAAGTGATTTCCGCCAATCTGGAGCGCTCCGGACTGTTTGAGCTTCTTGACCGTAAAGCCTTTATTCAGGATCCTGCATCCATCGGCACGCAAGGGGTGCGTTTTGGTGAATGGCGGGCGATTAATGCGCAGGCTTTGGTGACAGGGACGGTCACGCGCTCTTCCGATGGACGCACTCGTGTCGAGTTTCGCTTGTGGGATGTTTTCAGCGAGCAGCAACTGGCAGGAATGGCATACACCACAACGCCGCAGAACTGGCGCCGGATTGCCCATATTATTTCTGATGAAATCTATAAAAGAATTACAGGGGAAGACAGTTATTTTGATTCCCGCATTGTCTATATTGCGGAGCAGGGATCACCTCTTGACCGGAAGAAGCGGCTGGCCATTATGGATCAGGATGGCGCGAACCACCATTATCTGACCGATGGTAAAACACTGGTGCTGACGCCGCGCTTTTCGCCAAACCAGCAGATGATAACCTATCTGGCCTATTACAATAATAAACCCCGTGTTTATCTCTATGATATTGATACCGGACAGCAGCAGGTTCTTGGCGATTTTCAGGGTATGACTTTTGCCCCGCGCTTCTCGCCTGATGGCAAAAAAGTGATTATGAGCATGGCCAAAGACGGGAATACTGAAATTTATGTTATGGATATCGGATCACGCCAGATTAACCGCCTGACCAATAATGCTGCCATTGACACCAGCCCGTCTTATGCGCCGGATGGGAAGCAGGTTGTTTTCGAATCTGATCGTGGTGGGACGCAGCAGCTTTATGTGATGGATTCAAATGGCGGAAATGCCCGCCGCATTACCTTTGGACAGGGGCGGTACGGTAATCCTGTCTGGTCGCCACGTGGTGATTTAATTGCCTTCACCCGTCTGTATCAGGGGCAGTTCTTTATCGGTGTAATCCGTCCTGACGGTTCCGGTGAACGTCTCATTACATCTTCTTATCATGTTGAAGGCCCGACATGGTCGCCCAATGGCCGTGTTCTGGCTTATTTCAAGGAGTTTTCAACCGGCGCGAAAAAACAGGGACGGGAAAGCAGGATCTATACTATTGACCTGACAGGATATAATGAACGTGTTCTCAAAACACCTGTCGATGGTTCCGATCCGGCCTGGTCACCGCTTAATCAGTAGGATTGATATGGCGTTTTTAGAAAGTTTAAAAAAGATATTCGGATTGTCTCTCACCCCTGAAGAGAAGGACGTCTTACGTCAGGTTGAAAAAAATAACTATAAAACAATGCGCATTGGCAAACGCGGTTTTTCTGTTGATTCAAAAGAAGTCATGACAAGCCCGCAATATAAAGCGCTACAAAAGCAGTTGACCCAATTCATGAAGGACTATGATTGTTCGTAAGTATTCTCTGTTTTTTCGGTTTTATAACTATTTTTATCACAGTTACTTTTTATTCCTGTTGTCTGCGAAACTGATCCCTGAAAGGGAGCGGGCTTTGTAGCATTGCGTGATTTATTGACGAATGCCTTCAAATTTTCTTGACAAAATATGACTTTTTTCCTATGATGATTTTGTGTTGCAAGATAGAGCTTGGTTGCATAAATTTACATAATCCGTACGTCTGTTGTATTTTTTTCTCTCAAAAACGACGAACGAACTGAATACTTTTCGGTTTTCCCTTGAAAAAAGAGTACACCCCCTTAAAAGCATCCTTGTGAAAACAGGGTTTTACGTACAGGAAACGAAGGAGTCAGATATAATGGGATGAAAAAAAGAGTGCTGCTACTTCATCGTTTGTGAGGCGCGGTAAATGCCAAGACCAAAGCCGAAAAACATCATCAGGATAAGCCAGAGCGGCATGTTGCCGAAAAAATGTCCGATTGTCCAGCCCACAAGAGCGCCCGAGAAAATATACCCGATGAACTCGGAACCGGCACGCATTCCGGTCGAGCGGTCAGCATATTCTTTTGCGCTTCCTTTGTCTCTGGAATCATCTTTTTTCTGTTTGTTAATTCGATTTTCGAGATCTTTCAGGTCATCAGGCATATTTTTTATTTCTATTCTGCGGCTTCAAGAAAATCAAATTGCTGGTGCAGATCAACGGAAACAAGCTGCGAAACCCCTTTTTCTGTCATGGTGACGCCATAAAGCCGATCCATCCGCGCCATTGTCAAACGGTGGTGGGTGATGACAATAAAGCGGGTTTCGCCTTTTTCTGCGAACTCTTCCAGCACATCGCAAAAACGGTCAACATTGGCATCGTCAAGCGGCGCGTCAACCTCGTCAAGGACGCAGATGGGGGCAGGCGTGGTCATGAACATGGCAAAAATCAGGGCAATTGCCGTCATGGTCTGCTCGCCGCCCGATAATAGGGATAGCGATTGCAGCGCCTTGCCCGGAGGCTGGGCAAAGATTTCCAGTCCGGCTTCCAGAGGATCATCCGATTCAATCAGCGCCAGATGTGCCTTGCCGCCAATAAACAGGCGCGAGAACATATCACGGAAATGCTTGTTCACACGCTCGAACGCGACCTGAAGCCGCTCCCGCGCTTCCTTGTTCAGCTTCTGGATTCCGGCACGCAGTTCATTCACAGCTTCGGTCAAATCATTTTTTTCAGCCAGAATATCAACCAGCTCTTTTTCAAGAGTCTCTGCTTCCTGATCGGCACGCAGATTGACGGGGCCAATCATATCACGGTTTCGTGCAGCTTTTTCGCGCTCGTCCTTTAATGTTTCGAGCGTGGGAAGATTTTCAGGATCCATAGCGGCTTCGGCCAGCAGCTCTTCCGGCGACATTTCAAAGCTTTCGCGGATAAAAGCGCGGCTGGCTTCGAGTTGCTGTTGCCGCTCCTCAGCGGTGGCCTGTGCATGAACACGGGATTCCCGGGCGCTGGCCAGTCCGGCTTCGGCTTCTTTAAGGGCTTTATTGGTATCAGCCAGTTCATTCTCACAATTGGCAAGCCTGTCCGAAATCTCCGATTTCTCCAGCTCCAGCGCGGTGATTTTTCCAAGGCGCTCTTCACATTCTTTTTTAATGACAAGGGGGCGCTGTTTTAAATCATCCAGCCGCTGCTTGAGCTGGGTTTCACGTTCTTCCAGTTCTTTAAGCCGCTCGCGGGCGCGGATACAGCGGTTTTGCAGATTAATACGTTCATCCCCGATGGCGCGGATACGAGCCTTGCGGCGGCTTTGATCCTGCCGTGCGATATCCAGTGTCCGGACGGCTTCCTGATAGTTTTCGCGCTCGGCAGTAAGGGTTGTGCGGAGTGTGTCAATCTGCGTCTGTTTGTCTTCAAGTGCCTGATCGTCAAAGGCTTCCAGCGCGGTTGTTGTTTCTTTCACTGAATCCTGTAGTGCCTGCTGGTCGAGCTCTGCAAGAGAAAAGGCTTCCTGTAACTTGGCAAGTGCAGCCTGTTGCTCGGCCTGATCCTCGATGGCGCGGTTTAATTGTGCCTGCATTCCTTTGATAACTGCCTGTCTGGCCTGAATATCACTTTGTTGTGCGGAAAGACTGGCGCGTGTTTCTTCAAAAAAGGCATCGGTTTCTTCCAGTTTTTCAAGTCTGGCTGCACATTCGCTGGTAAGACGGGGTAAGTCTTTTTCCAGCGCAGCAAGCTTGTTCTTCTGCTTTAATTGCTGGGCATGAAGATCCGAAGCGGTTGTTTTGATGTAAAGCCCGTCCCAGCGCCAGTAAGCACCATCGCGAGAGACAAGGGATTGACCGGGTTTTAACAGTTCAGCAAGCTTTTTGCCGCTGTCTTCATTTTCGACAACTCCGATCTGGCTTAAGGCAAGCTTCAGGGGGGCAGGCGCTTTGACATGGGGTTCCAGTATCATGGCTCCTGCCGGAAGATCAGGAAGAGCGGACGCTTTGATAACACGGTTCTGCCAGACAACAGGCGCAGCCTCATCCATTGAGCCCATCAGGCTATCGCCAAGGGCGCGGGATAGTGCGGTTTCAAAACCCTGCTCGGCACGAATATCCTCAAAAACAGGCTTGAATTCATATTTAGAATCAGAATTAAGAACGGATTCTAATGTCCTGATTTCAGTCTCGATTTTTGATTTTTCGTTTTCACTGTTCTGATAGGACTGTCTTATGGTCTCGCGCTCCTGACGCAGTGTTTCGATACGGCTTTCCAGCGTTTCAATGGCTGTTGCTGTGAGCGTTACTTCCTTTTCCTGTGCCGTGATGGTTTCGCGCAAAAGTTTTGTATCAATATCCTGTCTGGTACTGGTTTCACTCTCTTCCAGTTGTGCTTGAACCGTTTGAAGCCGCTGACGGACTATTTCCAGTTTACTTCTGTCCTGCTCACGCTGGCGTTCAAGACTATGACGGCGGGCGCGGGTGTCGGCAGTATCTTCCATCATGAGGGTCAATTCGGAATCAAGTTTTTCAACGGTTTCCCTAAAGGTGGCTTTGGCCGCTTCTCTGGTTTCCAGATCGGCATCGCCGGAGTCTTCTTTTTCTCTGATTGTGGTTTCCTCGCCATCCAGACGTTCCAGAATAGCGGTATTTTCTTTCAAAGTCTGCTGCTCGTGACTGCGATCATTATAGAGCTGCTCTAGCTGGGACTGCGCTTCTTCTTTCTGCTGGGAAAGTCTGCTCTGCTCGTCTTCAAGGCGTTGCATCGCCAGATTATGGGCTTGCAGATTTGCGCCAAGTTCTGCATCTTTTTGTCGTAAGTCGGGGAGATCCTGTGACTGGACAGTCTGGGTTTTGGTTAGCTGGCTGACAACAAGAAGACGTTCTGCCACTTTGCTATCGGCTTCTGTGAATTTACTCTGGATGGTTCTTAGTTTTTCGTGCGCCGTGCGCCATTCAAGGCAGGCAATGCTGATTTCCAGTTGCCGGATCTGGGCGCTTAGATTGCGGTAACGGGTGGCCTGGCGTGCTTGCTTTTTAAGGTTATTCAAACGCTCTTCCATACCCCCGAGAATATCATCCAGACGTTTCATATTGTTATCTGTGGCACGGAGACGTAGTTCCGCTTCATGGCGGCGGGCATAGAGGCCGGTGATTCCAGCGGCTTCTTCCAAAATCATCCGGCGGTCAAGTGGTTTGGCCTGAATAATCTGTGTAACGCGTCCTTGCGAAACAAGATAGGGCGAGTTTGCCCCGCTGAGAACATCGGCATAGAGAAGCTGCACATCACGGGCACGAACGGCTTTCCCGTTAATGCGATAGCCGGAACCGTGGTCACGCTCGATCTTGCGCGTGACCTCGATCTCTTCGATCTGGTTATAGGGCATTGGGGCGGTATGGTTGCTGTTATCCAGTAAAATAGAGACCTCGGCACTATTCCGGCGCGGGCGATTTTCCGTTCCGGCAAAGATCACGTCTTCCATACTCCGGCTACCACCCCGCATTTTTTTGGTCGAGCTTTCGCCCATATTCCAGCGCAGGGCTTCTACGAGATTAGATTTTCCGCAACCATTCGGCCCGACAATTCCTGTCAGCCCCGGGCCGATGTCCATTTCTGTCTTTTCAACGAAAGACTTGAATCCGTGTATTCTTAATTTAGAAAACTGGATCATGGGGCAGCAGGGCTTTCCTCAAGCCTGGCATCAATGGCTTTGCTGAAAGATTCAAAATCCTGTGCCCCTTTAAGGGTTTCTGTCCCGTTAATAATAAAACTCGGTGTGGACTGGATATTGTGATCTTCTGCAGCTTTTTGCATTCTTGTAATCAGCCCCTGTTTTAGCTCCTGATTTTCAAGACAGGCATTTACAAGTTCTTCTGTGGCTCCGGAAAGCTTGGCATTCTGGACAAGTTTTTTCTTGTAATCAGCCTCGAATGCCCAGTTTTCCTGTGTTTCAAACAAAAATTTAACGAATTTGAAATAGCGGTCTTCTGGCAGACAGCGCGCCACCATGGCCGCATCCATTGCCGGTGCATTCAGGGGATAATCATTATAAATAAAACGTACTTTACCGGTATCAATATAGGCTTCCTTGAGTTTCTCGAAGGTCTCCCTGCTAAACTGGGCGCAGTGGGAGCAACTGAGAGACGCATATTCCTCGATGAGTACAGGCGCGTCAGTCGCGCCCATTTCCCGTGGTTTAAGGGCTTCTTCTACATTAATGACATGATCTGAAGATATGATGGTTTCAGCTTCTTCCAATGTTTCTGTTGTCTGTTCTCCGGCAGAGGGCTCACTGTCAATAACGGAGTCAACCGGAGTTACAAGTTCTGTCGGAGAGCTTTGCAGGTTTGCAGTCTGCATTGTAACGGCGGATTGTTCTTGCGGAACCGTTTTTGATGAAGTGGTCATATACAGCATTGTAAGGGCGATAATGGCAGCCAGTGCCGTGATCCCTATTATTTTTCTGTTCATCATAATGAAATGCCTTTCTTACCATAAGATAATTGTTTGTATAAAGATAAAATCTGTAAAGGATTGTCAGTAAAAAATCAACCAAATTCAAATAAAAGTCAATAAAACTGCGCGTTAGAGGCTGTTCTTATCCACATTATTCGGCGGCATCGGTATCAAAAAATATAAAATCCACACGATCTGCGGAATCGTGATTACCATCCATTCCCAGCGCCCTGATGTCCAGACGCCGCGCTTCTATTCCCTTTTCGAGCAGATAAGACCGGACAAACAAAGCGCGTGATAATGAAATACGTCGTGCGTTCTGGGATTCTTCATCTGTGCTATGGGCAAAAGCCCGGATTTGTAGTCGCCATTTCCGGTTGTCCTGCAGAATGGGAATAACTTTCTGATCCAGTGTCTGCATTGCGTCCTTGTTCAATTCTGTCTGTTCAGCCGCAAAAGGAAGGCTGATATATTCAAGTCCTTTGGTTTCTTCTTCGCTTTTTGGCGGAGGGCGGGGTGTGGGCAGGCTTTCGGGCATTTCTGTAATATCTATGATGGCGCTCTTTTCCGGCACAGGATTCTTTTTCGGAATAGCATTTGTTGCGCTAACAGACTCTATGCTTTTAAGCATGGTCGCTTTGTCCGGTGTCACAAGCTGTTTCCCCAATGGATCATGGGAATGACTTTTTTTATGAGGCGGTGGCGTAAAAAGCGTTTCTGTCTGGACTGTCTGCGCGGGAACAGCAGGCATTTGCATGCCACCTTTGCTTAAATCCATTCTATTAAAATCAAATTTTTCGGCAGTTGTTTTCTTTATAATATTTCCTTCAGTTTTTGTCCCGGAATCCGTCTTTATTTGCGCTCTGGCATTTTCAACGAATTTTTTCGAGGCTTGCTGGATAGAAGGCCGTCTGGGAGGGATCGGAACTTTTACTGTTTTTATAGCGGGCGCAGATCCTATAATTTTGGCCTGTTTTGCCGACTTCACAGGCTTTAGCGGCGGAAAAGGTATGTTGACAGAGGGTTTTTCCTTTTTCGTTACTATGGCATCGCTGTAAGCGGCAGATTCTCCGATAGAAGGATCATATTGTTCGGTACGACCCTTGACCTGAACAGGGAAGGTTTTTATTTCTCTTTGCGGTTTCTGCGTAGCGGGAACAGGTAAAGGAGCCGGGGGCTCCGGCATGAGAACAGGAGCTACAATGGGGGGTGATGAAACGAGGGGAGCCATCGTTTTAGTCGCAGGCGTAACAACAGGCTGTGTTTTCACAGGTGGCGGTGTTTTCTCTGTTGACGGAGGAGGGGGTAAAGCAGGGGCGGTAAGGGAAGGGCGGTTGATCGTGCGCGTGACCGATTCTGAAGAGTCAAAAAAGCGGCGGGATCTATTCTCCGGCGTGTCAAGAACGCTCATATCTATCTGTACTGCGGGCTCATCCTTTGCGCCTTGTGCGAAAGCAGACAAGGGCGCGCCAAAAAGCATGAAGAGAGAGAGCCGGATCAAAAAGCAGATTTTACCTTTTTCAGGCAGCATCTTTTTCCTGTTTTGCAGCATTTAAAATCTTTTTCAAATCATCATAAAGATCAGTATTGGCCGCCAGAACATTGCTTTCGTGGATCGGAGATTTTCGACCCTCTATATCTGTTACAATGCCACCGGACTCCTTAACGATAATGTACCCTGCCGCCATATCCCAGGCCTTAAGGCCACGTTCCCAGAATCCCTCGAATCGTCCGGCGGCGACATAGGCCAGATCAAGCGCAGCCGCACCAAAGCGACGGATGCCAAGGGAGTGGGTTAGAACGGCTTCATATTCACGCATGAATAATTCCTGACGACCCTTTTCCCTGCTGGGTTGTCCGGTGGCAAACATGGCGCTATCCATTGTTGTCCGCCCTGAAACACGCAGCCTTTTGTTCTTCATAAAAGCGCCTTTGCCTTTTTCGGCACGGAATGTTTCATCCCGCACGGGATCATAGATAATACCTGCTGTTACTTCGCCTTTTTCTTCAAGTCCGATAGAAACACACCAATGGGGGATGCCATGAAGGAAGTTACCGGTTCCATCAAGCGGATCCACTATAAAAAAGCTGTCGGCTTTAGGGTTTCCGGCTTTTCCACGTTCTTCCATGATAAAACCAAAATCGGGACGGGCGCGGCTGAGCTCATTGAAAATGATTTCTTCAGCACGGTGATCGGCGGCAGAAACAAAGTCTCCTGGACCCTTGCGGGACACCTGAAGCTGCTCAACCTCGCCAAAATCACGTACAAGGGAACGCCCTGCCTTTTCAGCAGCTTTAATCATAATATTAATATTGGGTGATAACGCCATTAGTCTTTTGCCCTTTCGACATAACTGCTGTCTTCTGTGCGCACAATAATGCGTGTTCCGGATTCAATATGCGGCGGCACAAGAACACGTACGCCATTTTCCAGGATTGCGGGTTTATAGGAGGAGGAGGCTGTCTGTCCTTTTACAACCGGATCAGCTTCGACAATGGTCATTGTGACCTGTGCAGGAAGCTGAACACCAAGGGGTTCTCCTTCATAGGTTTCAATAGAAACAGTCATTCCCTCCTGTAAAAACTTCTTGGGTTCGCCAATCAATTCCCCTGAAATTTCTATTTGTTCATAGCTCCCAAGATGCATAAATGTGTGGAGGTCATCATCACCGGCATAAAGATACTGGTAATCGTCCTGTTCCAGCCGCAGGCGCTCGACGGTCTCCTGAGTCCGGTAACGGATATTGTCTTTGGAGCCGCCCCGGATGTCGCGGACTTCGACCTGAATAACCGAATTTCCTTTTCCTGGCTGGATGATCTCGTATTTTGTCACGACACAAAGCTTGCCGTTATACTCGATCACATTTCCGGGGCGCAGGGTAATTGCCGTAACTTTCATAACATCCTCTCTGGTATAGCGCTAAACTCTGTAAAACTTAAATTTATAAAGGGGCGTTTTTATCCTGTAAAATGGCAACGCCCAGACTTCTTAACCTTGCTAGTAACTCAGTATCTTCTATTTCTTCCAGCATGTCAGATAAATGCTCTTTTTCTTCTCTCGTCAAGGCTTTCAGGACTTTATGATTTTTTATTGTAGATGATGATGTGTTCGAGACAGTCGGCACAAAGCGTATCGCCGTAATCCAGCTATCACCGAAGATCTGGTTAATCCGCTCCAGAATCAGGTCTTTCTGGTAATGGAGAAGGGTGGCATCTGCGCCGTTGGCAGAAATATCCAAAGAGGCTGTCGCTTTAACGCCCGCTTTTCTGCTTTTATAATAGTGAATCTTCGCAGGATGTGTTTTTCCCGCCAGTTCCTTGCCAACAATGTCTTCCCAACGCGTGACAAGGCGGCCAATCATGGTATATTTCCGGCTGAACACCTGATCGGTGGCTTTGGGAATGGAATCTGCGAGAAGACGTAAACCATACATGAAAAATAAACCTGAACGTAAAAAGGAATCACAACGGAGTATGCCGCCTGTTGACGAAAGCGACAAGGTGCTTCCTGTTGATACTAACATATTTCGGCATGATTTGCTTGTCTGGTATGATAAAAATCGCAGGATTTTACCATGGCGGGCAGGGAGGGACAAAAAACCTGATCCTTATCATGTCTGGCTGTCCGAAATTATGTTGCAACAGACTATTGTTGTGACTGTTATTCCCTATTTCCAGAAATTTGTGGAAAAATGGGCGACGGTACAGGATTTGGCTGCTGCCAGTCAGGATGATGTTTTGGCAGCTTGGGCGGGACTTGGTTACTATGCACGGGCGAGGAACCTTCATAAATGCGCGGGGCTTATTGTCACGAAGTACCAGGGACGCTTTCCAGAAGAGCAGTCTGTTCTCAAGCAGCTTCCCGGAATAGGGGATTATACAAGTGCCGCTATTGCTTCTATTGCCTTTGATAAGCCGGCTATTGTGATAGACGGCAATGTCGAGCGCGTAATAAGCCGGTATTTTTCCTTAGTAACTCCTTTGCCGATAAGTAAGCCGCAGATCAGGAAATATGCCACGTTATTATCTGAAGGCCGCGCTGATAGACCCGGCGATTGTGCGCAGGCCATGATGGATCTCGGAGCAACTGTCTGTACACCGCAAGCGCCAAAATGTAATTTATGCCCTCTGGAAGAAAAATGTCTTTCCCGCTGCAAAGGGATTCAGACCGATTTACCGTATAAAATAAAGAAGGGCAAAAAACCGCAGAAATATTGTTTTATCTACTGGATAAAAAATAACAAAGGACAGGTGCTTCTTGAAAAAAGAAAAGAAAAAGGACTTTTCGGCGGAATGATGGCATTGCCCTGTAGTGGCCATTTCGATGAAAGAGAGAAAATCGAACAGGATGAAAATTTCTTTATGCTTGATTTTAGTAACAGCAAGCCATTGATAATAAATCATAGTTTTACGCATTTTGATCTCGAGGCAAGAGGACAGTTTGCAGCAATGGATGATGATACGGAAATAGATAGGGCGCGGTTTTTATGGGTGGAAGAGGCGGCATTATCAAATATAGGACTTCCCGGTCTTTTTAAAAAATTTATAAATGCCCTGTATCATGGTACTATTATTTAATTGAAGTAAGGGTAGAATATGATGGTGATGGAGAGGGCATATGAATAGATTTCTTTTATTATTATTTATAGTGATTTTTATACCGGTATCGGTCAGGGCAGAGGATTCCAAATTGCCAGTCGGTGCTGTAGAAAATACTAAAATGGATGTAAAGGACGAGTATATTGAGCCTTCTTTCCAAAATATGTCAAAAATGTACTGGGCAATCGGAAAGCTTGATATAAAGGATGATGATGCTATTGATAATTATCTTCTTATCAATGAGTGCGATTTGTATCTTCAATATTATAATAATGACTTTGCGTGGCAGAATATTCGTGAGGTGACCCGTGATCATATTCTGAAAAGTATGGGGCAAATCTCAACAAAGTTCGAACTTTTGGCGCCGATTATTCTGGGACGCTATGATGTTGAAAATGAAGAGTTCGGGGTTGAGCGGGATAGCCAGCTTATGGCTGTACGTAATATCGATTTTAATTCAGATGATTACGGTTATAATTTTACTTGTACAGAAGCAGGAGAAATTAAAGATTATCCATTGAATCTGATTGTTATTCTTAACAGACCGCTTACTCTGGAGAAGGTACCTGTAAAAAAAGAACTGGCTGAGTTATATCTCAACGAAACACAAATTCCTTATGATAGTTTATCGAAACAAGAAAGAATTTCGAAATATAAACGAACCGCTTATATAAGGCTTAAAATTCGTATTACCCAATATAAAGGTACAACGGTAGGACCGAGCGGTAGTTTAAAGGCTGTTGTTTTCGGGAATCTGGAGGGTTATGAAGTGTATGCGGATTCTGCCAAATTAAAACCTCTTTATAGTGTTCATATCAAGAATAAAAGCAGCAGAAGACATTTGGATCGTGAACGTAAAGATGAGGATAGTGAAGGTCAGGAAGAAAAAGAGGACGCTTCGCAGGAATAAGGCTTTGTCCTGAAAATTTCTATAGCAACAGAGTCTATAAAGGAAAATATATCCGGTTTTTCTACGCAGATTTTAACGTCATGAATCAGCGGCATCTTCAGACAATGATCGGAAATCTGCTCGGCAAATGTTTCAATAAGATGGATGTGACCGTTTTCTGCTATTTTCTGTATTGCTGAAATAATTGTTTCATAATTTACGGTTCCTTTTATATCATCCTGTTTCCAGTTTGGGTTTAAAGGGACTGAAGCTTCTATCGAGATGACAACATTCTGCTTTTTTAATTTTTCAAAATCATGCACACCGATAAACATATTCAGGACAAGATTTCTGATTATTATTTTTGTGTATCCGGAAGCCGTTATACTCATTGTGTCCTATTGAATTGTAATATTTGTGCTGCTTTCGCTGCGGATATGCCGGCGCAGATCATCAATAGGGATGTTCTTGCTGCCCTTTTGATAGTGCCAGAATGTCCAGCCATTACAGGAGGGGGCTCCTTGCAAAGTAGCGCCGACCTTGTGTATTGAGCCACGACATTCCGGCGAGACAAGACTGCCATCAGCGGCAATTCTGGCTTTATAGCGTCCATTGGCACTCACAAGCTGTGCGCCGGGTTTCAGAAGGCCACGTTCGATCAGTGAACCAAAGGGGATGCGGGGCTCTTCGCGTTTGGAGGGGGTGTGAAGAATCTCTCCCTCGCCGAGCTTGTTAATCTCCCCGATTCTTTCTTTTGCATATTTTATGTAATGGTCGTCCCTCTCGATACCAATAAAGGAACGTCCGAGTTTTTTGGCTGTCGCGCCTGTCGTTCCCGTACCGAAAAACGGATCAAGGATAACATCGCCAGGATTGGTTGAAGACATGATAACCCGGTATAATAAAGATTCCGGCTTCTGAGTCGGATGCGCCTTCTGTCCGTTTTCATCTTTCAGGCGCTCCTGACCCGTGCAAAGTGGAATATACCAGTCACTGCGCATTTGCAGATCTTCGTTCAGGGATTTCATGGCATCATAATTAAAACGGTATTTTGACTCTTTTGATTTTGCTGCCCAAATCAGGGTCTCATGTGCATTTGTAAAGCGCCGTCCTCTGAAATTAGGCATCGGATTTGTTTTACGCCAGATAATATCATTCAAAATCCAGAATCCCAGATCTTGCAGGATTGTCCCGACACGGAAAATATTGTGATAGGAGCCAATAACCCAAAGAGAGCCGTCCGGCTTTAAAACATTCCGCGCAGCAGAAAGCCAGTTTCTGGTGAATTCATCATAGGTTTTCATACTTTCAAAATGATCCCATTCGTCATCGACAGCATCGACAAGACTATTGTTCGGGCGAAGGAGATCTCCATTAAGCTGGAGATTATAAGGAGGGTCGGCAAAAACGGTATCAACAGATTTCTGTTCCAGATCGCGCATAATTTGTACACAATCACCCTGATAAATATTATTCAAAATATTTTTTTTCTTGCCCGACATGTTATCCCCTGTTTTGTTCACAGGAGTTCATAATGATTCAAAGGTGATTCGCGGTCAAGGAAAAAATAAGATTCTATTATGTGAATCAAGATCTTGTAAGGAATTTATGAGTCAGAACAATAGCTTATTGTCTGGAAAGAATTTAAAAAGTATTTTTTCTTTTGCCAGCGCAGGAAAAAAATCATATGAGAGTAATATCAATTTTTAATTGAAAGGGAATAAGGATGTCTTGCCAGCTTGCCATGATTACAGATGTGATGCTGATTACACAGGAAAAATCGGTTGCCGAAGCCATGACCCTTTTTGAGAAGCATCGTATAAAGGGTTTGCCCGTTGTTGATAGCGAAGGGAAACTTATCGGTTTATTTACTCTGGTGCATTTACTGAAACGCCTTTTGCCGGATGTCGCGGTTCTTGAGAACCTTCCGCGCGTTCATCATTTTGACGTTAGTCTTGGCAGCCTCAGCGGGTCTATGTCAGATGTAGCGGCAAGGCTGGTGCATTTGAAAGAATTAAAAGTTGGCGATCTTATGGTTAAGCCTGACACCGTCCGGGCGGATATGCCCCTGCAGGAAGGCATTCGCCTGCTGGTAAAATATGGGAGTCCAATTCCGGTAATTGAACGTGATTCTTCACATAAACTTACCGGCATTATAACATCACAATCAATTATCAAGGCTTTGAATACAATACAAACGTCCGGGAAGTAAGCCGGATAGAGGTACGATTATGCTGGAACACGGATTATCTTTTGATATGAAAATGATGGTGTCTGCCATTATTCTGGTGGTGACGTTTGCGGCTATTTTTACTGAATCTTTGCATCATTTACACCGTACAAAAGTTGCCATGCTTGGCGCTGCAACAATGGTGATTGCAGGCCAGATTTTCGGCTTTTACAATCCTGAACTTGCGATTGAGGCCATAGACTGGAATGTTGTGTTTCTCCTGGGGGCAATGATGACAATCGTTGCCATTATGATTCCGACAGGCGGGTTTCAGGCGCTTGCCTACTGGATTGCCAAGGTCAGTAATGGGAGGCTTTTTCTCCTGATCGTGATGCTGGGAACAGCGGTCACTATCCTGTCTCTTTTACTTGATAACGTGACCACGGTGATTATTTTCGGCCCCCTGATTGTTCTGATCTGTCAGGCACTGAAGGTTAGTCCTATCCCCTTTTTGCTGGCCGCAGCCTTGCTATCTGATACAGGAGGGGTGGCAACGCTGGTTGGTGATCCTCCGAATTTGATGATTGGTTCGGCAGCAGATATTGATTTTAATACCTTTTTCATTCGTATGGGTGGTGTTGTTTTTGCGGCATGGGTCGTTACAATTTTTGTATTGCGGCTTGTCTTTCATGAAAAATTGAAAAAGAAGCCGCAGCCGCTTCATTTGATCGAAGGCAGTGCGCTGAAAGACAAAAAAACATGGTTTGCATCTTTGGCTGTTCTTGGTGCTATGGTGGTGCTGTTTATTTTGCATACGGCGCTGCACTGGGAGGCTTGGGTTGTGGCTTCGCTTGGTTTGACGGTGATGCTGCTTATTACTTACAAGGCCAGTCTTGATAATTACCTGTCGGAAATCGAACTGTCCCTGCTGCTGTTTTTTGTGTCTCTGTTTGTCATTGTTGGCGGCGTAGAGCATAGCCATTTTCTGGAATATATAGGATCGTTTATCCTTCCCTTCGTGCAGGATGATCTTCTGGTTGCTTGTATTGTATTAATGTGGGTGGCGGCTATTCTGTCTGCCGCAATAGATAATATTCCTTTTACAGCCGCTATGATCCCGATCATTCTGGGTATGGAAACACAGGGCGTAAATGTTACACCGCTCTGGTGGAGTCTGGCTATTGGTGTTGGCATGGGCGGAAATGGAACACATCTTGGTTCGACAGCCAATGTCTTTATCGTCACGCTTTCGGAACGTCTGGCAAAGCAGGAAGGTAAGCCCAGTCTTGCGATAACGCCGGGAATGTGGTTCCGGAAGGGAACGCCGGTGATGGTTGCGACCCTGGTTGTCTCTTCTCTGGCGATGTGGCTCTTTTTCGACTTTTTTGCGGCGCCGATTCCCCATTAATTTATTGTCCGGTTGACGGGGTCTTTTGAGAGCGGTATAGAACAGAGATGCGGAAATATTCTTATATTTTATTTGTAGCCTGCCTGTTGATCTCCGTTTCGGCTTCTGCTTGCGAGGATGGCAGTGGACATTACACGCTTCCGGTCGAGGAAGCGACAATTCGTACACAGGGTGGAAAAGACCATCTTTTTTCTGTGGAAATTGCCGCAACACCGGAAGAGCAGATGCAGGGGCTTATGAACAGGGAAAAAATGCCGGAAGATCACGGGATGCTGTTTTTATTTCCTTCGGAAAGAAATATCAGTTTCTGGATGAAAGACACAATCATGCCGCTGGATATTCTTTATATCAAGGCAGATGGTGTCATTAACCATATCCATAAAAACGCTGTCCCTCTGGATGAAACGCCGCTCCCGTCCAATGGGACGATCCTGAATGTGCTGGAAATCAACGGTGGCATGGCTGATAAGCTTGGCATTCAGGCGGGGGATACAGTTTATCACGGTAGCTTCGGGAATTCTCTTGCTCCCTAGAGAGTTTTTCGTTATTAGTAGCAGGATTAAAATGTCGGGGTGTAGCGCAGCCTGGTAGCGCATCTGGTTTGGGACCAGAGGGCCGGAGGTTCGAATCCTCTCGCCCCGACCATCTGCTTTCGCTTCGCTACGGCGTGATTTATCATGGCGTAGCGTTAGAGAAGCGAAGGCGGGATTCATAATGATGTTTACATGATTAACAGTGAGTCCGATCATAAAAGATATTCACAGCTTGCACAGCAAATTTAAAAAAGAGATTAGCAGAACATAACGCGGGATAATCTATCCATACACGCAAATTTATACCTTGAAAACTTGTAGGATATATCGCGTTTTCAGATCATAAAAAAGCTGATAAGTTTGAGGCTTATTTGAAAACGGCATTTTTAGAAAAAACACATGGAAATTATTCAGCTTCTATATGCGGCAGGCATCGGCGGCTATAAGATTGCGTAGTATTCAGGCTGATTTTCTATCCCGCTGCTTTTTGAGATCAAGAACGGGTTTCAGGAATTGTCCTGTATAGCTTTCCGGTACAGTGCAGATATCCTCCGGTGTGCCGCTGGCGACAATATGTCCGCCTTTATCACCACCTTCGGGGCCTATGTCGATGATATAGTCGGCGGTTTTGATGACTTCCAGATTATGTTCGATGACAACAATGGTATTGCCCTGATCCACAAGGCGGTGCAGGACTTCCAGCAGGTTTCTGACATCCTCGAAATGCAGGCCTGTTGTCGGCTCGTCAAGGATATAGAGCGTCTTTCCGGTAGAGCGGCGGGATAATTCTTTGGCCAGTTTCACGCGCTGCGCTTCACCACCGGATAATGTCGTGGCCTGTTGCCCGACATGGAGATAGCCAAGTCCGACAGACATAAGTGTTTCAAGCTTTTCACGAATAGAGGGAATGGCTTTAAAAAAATCAGTCGCCTCCTCAATCGTCATTGCGAGAATATCGGCAATGTTCTTGTCCCTGAATTTTACAGCCAGTGTTTCGCGGTTATAACGCTGGCCATGACATTCTTCGCACGTGACATAGACATCAGGCAGGAAATGCATTTCGATTTTAATCAGTCCGTCCCCCTGACAGGCTTCGCAGCGTCCGCCTTTGACATTAAAAGAAAAACGCCCGGGATTATAGCCGCGTACTTTGGCTTCCGGCAATCCGGCAAACCATTCGCGGATCGGGGTGAAAACGCCGGTATAGGTCGCAGGATTCGAGCGTGGTGTGCGGCCTATGGGCGATTGGTCGATATCAATCACTTTATCAATAAACTCAAGCCCTTTGATCTCTTTATAAGGGAGCGGGTTTTCACGTGAATTCAGAAGTTTTTTGCTAACCGCTTTATACAGGGTTTCAATGGTAAATGTTGATTTGCCACTTCCGGAAACTCCTGTGATACAGGTAAACGTACCAAGCGGGATTTTACCGCTGATATTCTGCAGATTATGACCACTTGCCCCGATTACTTCCAGATACTGTTTCTGTCTGCTTTTCCGGCGTATGGCCGGAACAGGGACTTCTTTTGCGCCTGTCAGATATTGCCCTGTCAGGCTTTGCGGGCATTTCAGGATATCATCAAGTGTACCGCTGGCAACGACTTCGCCGCCGTGAATGCCCGCTTTGGGACCCATGTCGATAATATAATCTGCGGTACGGATGGCATCCTCATCATGCTCGACAACAAGGACACTATTGCCGATATCACGCAGCCTTTTCAGGGTTTCAAGCAGGCGGTTATTATCGCGCTGATGCAGACCGAT
>PFTR01000120.1:31509-42375 GCA_002789675.1 Alphaproteobacteria bacterium CG_4_9_14_3_um_filter_47_13
AGACCACTGCCAATCTGGCTGGCAAGACGGATACGCTGGCTTTCCCCGCCGGAAAGCGTGCCGGAGGCGCGGGAGAGATCAAGATATTCAAGCCCGACATTCATCAGAAAATGAAGCCGTTCATTAATTTCTTTGAGAATTTTTTCGGCAATAGCCTGTTGCTGTGTTGTCAGTGTAGAGGCAAGGGATGCAAACCAGGCGCAGGCTTCTGCAATGCCCATTTCCGTGACCTGCGATATATGTAGATCCTTGATCTTAACCGCCAGTGCTTCGGGTTTCAGACGGTAGCCATGACATGTTTCGCAGGGTGCGCCGGACTGGTATTGCGCCAGTTTGGCCTGTTGTGAACTGCTTTCGGTTTCAAGCATCCGGCGCTCGAGATTGGGAATGACGCCTTCAAAAGGTTTGTTGCTCTTCCACGCATTATCGCTTTTGCTGTGATAGATCGTTTTAACCGCTGTTGTGCCGGAACCGTGAAGAATAATATTCTGATGTTCCGGTTTCATATCCTGCCACGGGATATCGGTGCGGAATTTGAAATGGTCGGCAACGGCTTCAATGGCATTCAGATAATATCCGGCAAAGCCGCCGCCCCATGCGGCAATAGCTCCTTTACGTAAAGAAAGTGCCGGATCGGGAATAATAAGGTTTATATCCATATAAAGCTTGATTCCAAGACCATCACAGGAAGGACAGGCACCGTGTGGACTGTTGAAAGAAAACAGGCGCGGTTCTATTTCGGCAATGGTAAAACCGGAAACGGGACAGGCGAATTTCTCGCTCATGATTGTCTGCCCGGCTGTTTCCGCATTTTCAACGATCAGCAGACCATCCGCAAGGCGTAAAGCCGTTTCCACTGAATCGGCAAGGCGGTTTCCCAGATCATCGCGCAGAACAATACGGTCAACAACGACTTCAATATCATGCTTGAATTTTTTATCGAGTGCCGGAATTTCGTCAATTTCATAGAGTGTCCCGTCAACTTTGACGCGCTGGAATCCTTTGGCCTGCAGCTCCCTGAATTCCTTGCGGTATTCTCCTTTGCGTCCGCGCACAATCGGGGCAAGAATATAAAGCTTTGTCCCTTCGCCCATCGCTGTAATGCGGTCAACCATCTGTGAGACCGTCTGGCTTTCAATCGGTTTTCCGGTGGCCGGAGAATAGGGAACACCCACCCGCGCCCAGAGCAGGCGCATATAATCATAAATTTCTGTGACCGTTCCTACGGTTGAGCGCGGGTTGCGCGAGGTTGTTTTCTGTTCAATAGAAATGGCGGGGGATAAGCCTTCGATAGAATCGACATCCGGTTTCTGCATCATTTCAAGAAACTGCCGCGCATAGGCGGACAGGCTTTCGACATAGCGGCGCTGTCCTTCTGCATAAATTGTGTCAAAGGCCAGTGAAGATTTCCCTGAACCGGACAGGCCGGTAATGACCACCAGCGCATCCCGCGGGATCTCGACATTGATATCCTTCAGATTATGTTCCCGCGCCCCGCGGACACTGATATGTGTGAGCATGGTTTGTTGATGTCTGTCCAACTAAGTTCCGTAATGCCAAAAAATCTTATAGCAAACTTATATAGGTATTGCATAGAAAAAAGCCAACCGTGAAGGCTGGCTTTTCGATGTGTGTAAGGAAAAAAGATTATTTTTTGAGTTTGGGTGCGGCTGCTGTGGTGGGCACTGTATCATTTGAAGGCGGGCGCAGGCGCATGATTTTTTGAGAACCTTCAGGCTTTTCGCCTGTCCAGTGTCTCATATTTTCTTTTTTCATTTCAGCGGCAACTTTTGGAAGGTTTTCAGGGTATAGGACATCGTCTATAATCCCCAATGCCTTGGCCTCTTCGCCACGAATGAAATAGTCGCGGTCAAAGATTTTATCTATTTCTTTATCTGTCATATTTGTATGAGCGCGATAAATGGATTTCATGCGCTCGTTTACATATTGAAATTCATGATCTCCTATAGCTGCATCTTTGGCTGTGCCGCGTGAACTGCCGCTGGCCTGGTGAAGCATGATGCTGGCGCTTGGCCAGGCATGGCGATGACCTTCCGATCCGCCGACAAGAAGAACAGATCCCATTGACATGGCGATGCCCGATACATGCGTTTCTATAATCACACCATCTGATTTGAGAAGTTGCATAAGATCATAGATTTGCAGACCGTCACTAACCGAGCCCCCGGGAGAATTAATCATCATTTTGATGGTTCTTTGTTCTTCCGGTACATCTGAAATTTTTCCGGCTTTTTGCAAAAGAGGCTTTATTTTATCGTAATAAAGATGAAATAGCGAGGCGACGACTGTGTCGGACATTGTTGCGTTGATGGAGTTTGCGCCGGTTATATAGACAATATTGTCACTTAATAAGCGTGAAAAAACATCTTGCCCGATAGCATTACCGTTTTCTGTTTGCGAGATAACAGTCGGGATTGTAAAAAGAGCCTGGGGGTTGGCTTTTTCGTTAAAATTGTCGTTCATTTTATTTTCCTGTTCTTTTTTTCTGATTTATTTTTACAAGATAAGTTTCCGCTCATTAACAGCAGATGATTTCATCCCGGTTTCTGGATTAGAGTCATTTGCCGGAGGAGGGGGATTGTTACCAAATTTTAAATCCATAACAGCTTTCTGCGTTGTGGTTTTTTCCGTTGACAGTTTAATCTGCTCAACAATTTCCGGTGTAATGGTTATCAGCTTAAGTTTCAGTTCCGGTGGTATAGGCTCATTTTTCTTTTTGAGATTGTCATACTTTTGAAGTGTGCCGTCATTTTCAAGTAATAGAGACAACTTGTTGTTTAGAAGATCAACCATATTTTCAACAGTTCCGGCATTACCAAAATGGTTACCCATGGCCTGTTTATTCGTCGTCAGAATCAGCTTTGCCCTCTCCCGTGCTTCATGTGTAATTTTCCGGCCAGAGCTTTCTATATTCTTATCAAAGATCTCCATTAACTGATCCGGAGTAAAATCGGAATAATTCATATGATATTTAAAACGGCGTGAGAGGCCGGGGTTTGATTTTATGAGTTTGTTCATAGGATCAGGATATCCGGCGATAACAACAACAAGATTATTTTTATTCATTTCCATGCTTTTAAGTAATATGCCCATTGCCAATTTGCCAAAATCATTGCCCTCTCCATCAAGAAGATAGGCTTCATCAATGAACAAAACACCATCCAGTGCCTGACCAATAACTTTTTTGGTTTTCCCCTCCGTTTGTCCAATATAACCGGCAACCAGATCAGCACGATCCGCTTCGACCACATGGCCTTTTTTTAACATGCCATTATCTTTGTATATTTTCCCGATCAAGCGGGCAAAGGTTGTTTTGCCTGTGCCCGGATTTCCGGTAAATACAAAATGCTCAATACCACCACCGTCCTTTTTTGAATTGAGCCCTGTGTCTTTCAAGATACGCATGTGACGGACGCGGGCTTCGATTTCGCGGATCAGTTCTTTGGGTTCATCCATGCCGACCAGACGGCTCATCTCGGTTTCAATGTCCTGAAGATCTTCAGCTCTATGAATTTTAAGGGGTTCCTCTTCCTGAGCCCCCGTTTTAGGAGGGGCTCCCCCAGAATCCGCAGGCAAACTTTTCATTTTCTCATTGATATGGTTCTGGATTTTTTTGGAAAATGTCGAAATTGTATTTTCTGCAGCATCCATCGCTGCAATAGCTTCTTCCGGCATGGTCAGTCTTGCAAAACTATAGATGGTTTTATTCCATTGAGTGGACACTTTTGCCAGCAGGGGTAAATCACAGTCATTCTTGATAAGCCTGATGAAAAGAGGTATATCAGCTTCACTGGAAGGGGATACCGGAAAATTCTTTTTATGGTCTATATGCTCCTGTAACCGTATTTTGGCCTGGGCTTCGGTTACATCATCACCATAGCGTTGCCGCATTAAATCCAGATAAAAGCTATGGGGAACCTTTTCTTTGAAATCATCGCAACTCTTTGTAGCTTTTTCCATGACATCGGCAAAGGCATCCATGGCATCATCGACAACAATCTGTATAAAACTGCGGTCTCTGCTAATTATTTTTGGCGCATTTTGAATGGCCCCCGCAATTTTTTTATCCTGTGCCACCTGGGTTGCCATATTGATAAACGCTCCCAAAGTCTGGTGCGCAAACATATGGGCATCGGCAACAAGAAAATCCTTGTTTAGTTTTGGCAATGGCTTTTTCGGTGGCGGATTTGTCATTTAATAGTCTCCCTGCAAAGTGTTTTTTTAAGTTTCTTGATCTTTTATTTCACGCATTAGAGCAGAAGATTACTTTTCTTTCAAGGCAGGGAATCAAATATAATGAATATTACTTTGTATGAAATTTGATCCTGTATTTTCCGAATAAAATAAAAATACTCTTTTCTTCCTGTTGATCCTGACTATAGTAGAGCCATATGAAACTGGTCTCAAACAAAAAGGTGATGATGTGGCGGGAAGTGTGAATAAAGTTATTCTGATTGGTAATTTAGGAAAAGACCCGGAAATCAGAACGATGCAATCGGGTGATAAGGTTGCGAATTTAACACTGGCGACATCAGAGCGCTGGAAAGATAAAAGCGGCGAGCGGCAGGAGAGAACAGAATGGCATCGTGTTGTTATTTTTAGCCAGCCTCTTGTCAATCTTGCCGAGAGCTATCTGAAGAAAGGCTCCAAGGTTTATCTGGAAGGTCAGGTTGAAACCCGTTCATGGGAACAGGATGGGCAGAAAAAATATACAACCGAGATTGTACTGCGGCCTTTCAAGGGTGAAATTACCATGCTTGATTCGCGTGGTGATTCCGGTGGCGGTTATCAGGACAATACGCCGCCGCCTTACGAATCGGCAGAGCCACAATCCAAAAAAGCTTCTGCTCCTGTTGACGAACTGGAAGATGAAATCCCGTTTTAATAAAAGGCATTATCATTATGATGAAAAAGCTCTTTCTCGTATTCTGTTTTACTCTTCTGGTGTTTTCGGGAGGGCCGGGGTCTGCCCAGGATTCGCTTGATCCTAACGCTGCGGAAAGACTGGCGCTGGCGCAAAAGATGCATGAAATCCGTCCGATTAATATACAGGTCGAGGACATTATCCAACAGATGGCGCAGCGCTACCCCGAGGACAAGCGCGCTGTGTTTACAACGCGCATGATGGAAGTCTTTGATAAAAAAGCGCTGACTGATATCTCTGTCAAGGCGATGGCTGATACGTTCACGGTTGCAGAATTAAAAAAAATGATTGATTTTCACGGCTCTCCCGAAGGAAACGCCATTTCTGAAAAAATGCCGGTTTATCAAGGTCTGGTCGAGCCTGAACTGGTCAAGAAAATTGATAAGGCTCTCATGGTTATACGGACAGGAGATCCGGCACCTTAAGGTTTAATCGTCTTGATGAAATTCTTGCTGATCCTCAAAGGCATCGGAATCTGATGGATTACCTGACAGTGCCCTTTCAATAAGACCGACGTTCCCCATTATAAAAAGCGCATTAATCATTGTCCTGTAGCCTGAAAACTGCTAGAAATAACAGGTTAAACACAACCATTTGAAAGTTTCTGATATATGAGTGATTCCACGGTTTCCGGAGGCGAGATTTCGCCGGGTATTTTTCTCGAAGACGAGATGAAAAAATCCTATCTCGATTACGCGATGAGCGTGATCGTGAGCAGGGCGCTGCCTGATGTGCGCGATGGTCTGAAACCCGTTCACCGCCGGATACTTTATGCGATGCGTCAGGGCGGTTATGCCTCGGACAAGCCTTACCGCAAGTCTGCCAGAATCGTCGGTGATGTCATGGGTCAATATCACCCGCATGGTGATTCGGCCATTTATGATGCGCTGGTACGGATGGCGCAGGATTTTTCAATGAGTCTGCCTCTGATTGACGGGCAGGGTAACTTTGGCTCGATGGATGGTGATCCGGCAGCAGCAATGCGTTATACAGAAGCGCGGCTTGAAAAGGCAGCAGAGGCTCTGCTGGATGATATTGATAAGGATACGGTTGATTTTCATCCGAACTATGACGAATCTTTAAAAGAACCGGATGTTCTTCCTTCGCGTGTTCCGAATTTGCTGGTGAACGGCGCCGGAGGCATTGCTGTTGGTATGGCGACGAATATTCCGCCGCATAATCTGGGTGAAGTCATTGATGCCTGTTGTGCCTGTATTGATAATCCGGATATCACAACCGAAGAGCTTCTTGAACACATCCCCGGCCCGGATTTCCCGACTGGCGGGCAGATTCTGGGGCGCAACGGCATTCTATCAGCCTATCATACCGGAAACGGTTCAATCCGCGTTCGTGCCAGGGCAGAGATAGAGGAAATCGAGAATAAGCGTGAAGCTATTATTATCACCGAAATTCCCTATCAGGTGAATAAAAGCCGTCTTCTGGAGCGTATTGGCGAAGTGGCACGTGAAAAAATTGTTGAGGATATCAGCGCGGTTCGTGATGAATCTGACCGTGATGGCGTCCGCGTTGTTGTTGAAACGAAAAAAGGCGCAAACGCCGAAGTCGTTCTGAACCAGCTTTTTAAATATACCGTGCTGCAAACGACATTTCCGGCAAATATGGTGGCGCTTAACCGTGGCAGGCCGGAAACGCTTAAATTACGTGATTTTATTACGGCCTTTATCAAGTTCCGGGAAGAAGTCATTACCCGCAGAACAATTTTCGAACTCGGTAAAGCCCGTGACCGTGCGCATATTTTGGCGGGTCTTGCTGTGGCCGTTGCCAATATTGACGAGATCATCAAATTGATCCGTGCCGCCAAAGATCCGCAGAGTGCCCGCGAGCAGTTAATGGCAAAGCCATGGCCTGCCGCAGGTATTGAGCCGCTGATTGCCCTGATTGATGACCCTGAACATCCGATTATCGAGGGAACGTACCAGCTTTCCGAATTACAGGCCAAAGCCATTCTTGATTTGCGTTTGCACCGTCTGACAGGGCTTGAGCGCGATAAAATCGGCGGCGAGTTAAAAGAGATTACCGATAAAATTGCCGAATATCTGGAAATTCTGGCAAGCCGCGAGAAAATGATGATCCTGATGCGCGCAGAACTTCATGAAATTAAAGAAAAATTTGCCGTCCCGCGCCGTACGGAAATTATGGATTTCGAATTTGAAAGTGATATCGAAGAGCTGATCCAGCGTGAAGATATGGTGGTGACCATGACTCATGGTGGTTATATCAAACGCGTGCCGCTTGATACGTACCGGGCGCAGCGCCGGGGTGGAAAAGGGCGTAGCGGTACGGCACTGAAGGACGAGGATTTTGTTTCCGATCTTTTCGTGGCCAGTACCCACACGCCAATTCTGTTTTTTACATCACGCGGGATTGTCCATAAAATGAAAGTCTGGCAATTGCCTCTGGCCAGTCCGCAGGCGCGGGGTAAAGCCGTCATTAACCTGCTGCCGCTGGAAGCTGATGAAAATGTCAGCGTCTATATGCGTTTGCCGGAAGATGAAAATGTCTGGGATGATCTTGATATTGTTTTTGCAACATCGCATGGCTCGATACGCCGGAACAAATTGACGGATTTCAGGAATATCCGCTCGAACGGACTGATCGCCATGAAGCTGGAGGACAAAGAAAAGCTTGTCTCTGTGATGATCTGCCGGGAAGACGAGGATGTTATGCTGGCCTCTCTCAAAGGCAAAGCCATTCGTTTCCCCGTGCAGGATGTCCGTGTTTTTGCGGGGCGTACCTCGACAGGTGTTCGCGGGATTCGGCTTGCCAAAGGAGACGAGCTTATTTCTATGTCTGTTCTGAAGCATGTGGAGGCAACGCCTGAAGAGCGTACAGCCTACCTGAAAATGGCAAGCCAGCTTCGCGGTGTTGATGAAGAAGGTATGGAGTTTGAAGGCGATGCCGCTGATCTTGCGGAAGAGCGCTTTAAAGAACTGCAGGCACGCGAACAGTTCCTGCTGACTGTTTCTGAAAAGGGCTATGGAAAACGGACGTCCAGCTACGAATATCGTGTCTCTGGACGGGGCGGGCAGGGCGTTACCAATATGAGTCTGACGAAAAAGAATGGCAACGCCATTGCCGCGACGTTCCCTGTTACTGATGATCACCAGATTATGCTGGTCACAGATGCCGGAAAACTGATCCGCACGCCTGTGCGTCATGTCCGCTTTACAGGCCGCAGCGCTCAGGGTGTCACCCTTTTTAAAGTGGCCGAAGACGAAAAAATCGTCTCCGTAGCATGGCTGATCGAGGAAGAAGAGGCAGAAGAAGAGAATCTGGAACCTTTGAATTCCTAGATTGCTGTATCCGGACAGACTGTTGTGGCCAGCGGCAAGTCTTGAAGCGGATGCTGGCTGGCGTTTTACAATGCGGGTTGGCCACACTCGATTTTTAATGGACAAACTTAGGTCGAGGTTTATGATGGAAGAAATTTTATTCCGCCTGCCCCGGGCTACGTCCTGCACCATGAGGAACAAAAACACAGACGTAAAACAGGATTGGCGACATAACACAAATCAGCAGTTTATAGCTTAACTTCGCCGCACAACTGTCCAACAAAGTAGGATCACCTCTCAAGGACTCCTCTTCTCTTCCCCAGAATTACATTGAATCATAATTGATCCACCTCACTCAAATTCTTTCTAAACGGATACTAAAAGATATAAGAAACATCATGGCAGAAGAACTGTGAATGATTGTGCATTGAATAAATCTGTTTAGGATGTATCATAAATCTTTACATTTTGTAATAAGAAGAAATTATATGAAAATAGCCATCTTCTCGTTTTTCTCTGGAATAGGATTTCTTGATCTCGGATTTGAGAGCGCGGGCTACGATGTTGTATATGTTAATGAGTTTCATGAGGCATTCTTGAATGGGTACAAATACTCTCGACGTATTTTAAAAAAAGATGAACCTGAGCACGGCTATTATTTAGGCGATATTAAAGATTACGCTAATGGCCATGCAAAAGATCTCGCTGAACGTATTAAAGCAGCGCGTAGCAATTATGATTTAATAGGTTTTATAGGTGGACCGCCTTGCCCTGACTTTTCAGTAGGTGGAAAAAACAGAGGGCATAAGGGTGAGAACGGTATTTTATCACAGGTTTATGTTGATTTGATTTGTGAAATGAAACCTGACTTTTTTCTTTTTGAAAATGTGAAGGGGCTATGGTCTACACAAAAACACAGAGAGTTTTATGAGAAACTTAAAAAGAAAGTTCACAAGGAAGGTTATTCTATAACAGACAAACTTACCAACTGTATAGAATACGGAGTTCCACAAGACAGATGGCGTATATTTCTTTTTGGTACAAGAGCCGATTCTCTCAAAGATACAAGACATGCGGGCAAATACAATGGCCGCTTAAATGATTTTGATTGGGAAGCAAAAACGCTTTACACGGCAGACGAAGCTTTCGGTTTTCCTTGGCCTAAAACTTCACCTTTCAAAATCAACTCTGATTTGCATAGGCCTAAAGAAGTACCTATTGATTTGGCAACACAGACTTGGTTTCTAAAAAATGATACTAATAACCATCCTAATTCGGAACATTGTTTTAAGCCTAAGGCGGCATTGGAAAAATTTAAGGTTATCGAAGAAGGTGACGATAGCCGGAAATCATATAAACGTATTCACAGATGGCGTTATTCACCAACTGCGTGCTACGGCAACAATGAAGTTCACCTTCACCCATACAAAGCCCGCCGCTTAAATGTTGCTGAAACACTAGCAATACAGTCCTTGCCTGGTGATTTTGAGTTACCATCTGATATGACATTAACAAACATGTTTAAGGGTATTGGGAATGGTGTTCCTTATCTTGCTGCAAAAGGCGTTGCCGAAACTATAAAGGAATACTTTGAGTGATAGAAGTTCTGACAGCAACTGACTTGGTGCAAGCTATTAGCTGCTTACCTAAAAATGTATCTTACAACTATGTTAACCCTAAAACGCGCACCAAGATCAAAATCGAAGAAATTGTACGGCCAGAGGGACCTATTTATATCCGCCGTTATGATCCTTCAAAAGGTCAAGGTCCGGCGGATGGTAAGCGAGAAAGTATTTCCGTGGAAATGTTGTGGCGGGTTGCAAATGCAATGTCTTCAAAACTACCTGTCAGCATAGACCGGGTGTTAGGGGCAAGTTATAATACCCGCTCTGCTTTGGAAGCCTTATTAGCCCATACCCCGCAGTTTTACTACTGCTATCCGGGGCGCATAGAAATGATCCGTTCTTCATCCGAGATAAAGAGAGGGCACAAACATTTAATGTGGAGACCGAATACACCGCATGAGTTAGGTGTTATGGCAGAATATGAAACAGACAACATGTATATATCCGAAATACCAAGTTCGGAAGCTGTTTATGAAGCCCTTGTTATTCCAGATATTGCCGCCGGAGAAGGCGAACATGTGAGCATTGATGTACAAAGACGGCACGCTCAAATGCAGATAGCCTTGATTATAATAGGCACACAACTTGGATCGCGTGTATGGGTTGCAAGTAATGACCGCGCTATAGAATACAAAGGGCAGAGAATAGGTGAAATGGATAACGTTATTGCATCATTGAATGATGTAAAGCTTATCCAGCCTTATGATGAAGCTGCGAGAGCGGCAAGGCTTATTGATTGTATATGGTTTAGAAATTCGCGCTTCATGCCTGCCGTTTTTGAAGTCGAACATTCTACTGGTGTTACAAGTGGTATAACACGTATGAAGCACTTTAAAGATCAAATACCACCTATTGATACCCGTTGGGTTATTGTTGCGCCTGACGAAGATAGAAAAAAAGTTTACTCTGAGGCCAATAAAGAACAGTTTAGAGATATGAATATATGTTATTTCCCTTACTCCGCAGTGGAAGAGAGGTGGTCCCAGAAAATCGGACATGTTGC
>PFTR01000045.1:0-338 GCA_002789675.1 Alphaproteobacteria bacterium CG_4_9_14_3_um_filter_47_13
AAAATCCTCTCCTCAAATTGTCCAAAATGGCGCTCCACCACCGTTACTTCAAACTTTTGCAGAGGGTTCTATAATAAACAGTAGCCCTGGTCGCAGGTTATTAGCAGGGTGGGTTGCGCCGGATCTTTTTCAATTTTTTGTCGTAAACGGTAGATATGGGTTTCCAGTGTATGAGTCTCAATACCGTCTTTATACCCCCAGATGTCATTCAGAAGAGTGCTTCGATCAACAACATCGCCCCGCTGTTCATGTAAACGTAATAAAAGCGCGCATTCTTTTTCTGTGAGAGCAGTGCTGGCTTTGTTATCACTTTCCAGTCTGTAATCGGCAGGATAAAG
>PFTR01000045.1:352-13372 GCA_002789675.1 Alphaproteobacteria bacterium CG_4_9_14_3_um_filter_47_13
CAACAATTGGTTCTGCGGGTTTCTGTGTAAGGCAGAGGGCAATTTTATCAAGAAGCTCTCCCAGTCTGACAGGGTAATAAATAATATTGTTTTCCGGTATATGCTGCGGCTTCGGGATATTTTTATTTGCCAGAAGAAAAACAGCATCACTTTTTGTGGCGGTCATATTACTTTTTTTAAATTCTGCCATATCATCATAAAATAAGAAGGGTCTTTCAAACCGTTTTACAGCCTGCTCCAGGACAGACTGTAATCTCCTGTCCGCGATAATAATAAGTTTTTCTTCTGAAAGATAATTCATACCGATCATCGTAACAATTTTTTCAGGCAGGGTTTATAGAAAAATGACAAAAGAACTTTTTTATTAAGAGTACAATTTCTAATATATAAACACCTTGATTTTTACACGCATAACCATTATTATTTTATACAATACTATTGTAAAGATATAACCTTAGGTATATACACCATCATAATTGTTATGACATTTAAATGGTTATTTAAAATGCAGCTTTTAAAATCCTCTCATGGTTCGAAGAACCAGACTATGTTAAAAAATGATGATTATCAAATACTCCAGAAATTTTCGGAGATTAAAAAACATACAAAACGTACCTCTCTTTTTCTACAGGGAGACAAAGCGGATAAATTTTTTATTATACTAAAGGGCGTGGTGAAGCTTTACGTTGTGACTGATGACGGAGAAGAAATTATTATTGATATGCTGGGTGCAGGGGATGTTCTGGGTAATGAAATTATTTCTAATGTGCCTGTTTATTCTTTTTCCGCTATCACGGTAGACGAGACAGAAGTGAATGAAATTCCGCATGATTTTTTTAAAAAAATGATGAAGGAAAATCATGACGATAATGAATCAAAGGGTGCATCAACTCCAGATTGAAAATAGTCACCTGCTGTCTATGAAAACAGTACAGCGTCTTGGTTGTCTTCTCTTGCGTTTGTCGTCATGGATGCAGGGAAAAGGAGGTGTCTTTACCCTGCCTTATGATAAATCTATTATCGCCGCGCAGCTTGGGATGAATCCTGCGACTCTTTCCCGTATGTTTACAAAGCTTGAAAGTAAAGGTGTTTCTAAAAATGGGCATGAAATATCTATTCAGGATTTTACCGCTTTATCAAAATGCTGTTGTCTGCACTGCCCGCTATCGGAACATTTATGTGCCGGAAGGCGTATTCCCAAAAAATAGGAGAGGGCGAGTTTGCTCCCTCCCGAGAATGCAATGATTAACCGGAAACCTATTCAATGGTTGTGGAACCCGTCCTCGGGACAGTGTGCCGTCTTATTGTGTGGTGGTCTTTCTGGAGCATTGTTCCGGCGGTGCGGCCTTCAGCCACAGGAACACGTTTCCAGATCGCGCCGGCGCTCTGGTGGCCAAGATCCGCAAAACTGATTGCTGTACCGGGCAGGTTATAAGGATTATCATCCGGATTTTGAATGGCTTTTGCCAGTGCCTCTTCTGGTGTATCAGATTTTGTATCATGACTGCGATATTGCATTTTCTCGTGGCCAGAAGCCATGGCAATAATATTTCCGGTAATATCTTTTCCGGTTTCATATTCGATCACCGTGCCAACAAGCGCGCCAGCGACACCCGCCGCGCCGCCAAAAACACCGCCACCGATAATTTTTGAAATCGGCTTGATGTCATCACCGGTTATTTCGCGGTAAAGTCCTCCGATAAGGGGAATGTGCTGCAAGGGATTGACCATATCAATCAAATCACCAAAACCGAATTCTTCCGGAGCCGAAGAGATCCTGTCCGGCTGGGCTGTAACATAGGCCAGAGTTGAGTGAAAACTTTCCGGCTCCTGCCCCGAAAATGCTTGTGAAAGATTGTCAGCGATACGCTGCCCAGGCGTTTGAACAGTGTCCCAAACAGGAACCATGCCTCCCATGCGCTCGTTTTTTCGCCATTGCAGGCTTTTTGAAGGCGGGCTGATATTTCCGGAAAGTCTTCCAGAATCATCATTATAAGCCATTTCAATCATGATAAATGCTCCACAGATATTCTGGATAGCAAGTTCCATGCCAATTCATTCTTAGAGAAGCAATGAAAGGCAGGATTTTTTTCTTTAAAAAAGGAACTTTACCGTAAGAAAATTGTTAGATTAACAAGATTGAAAAAGGAGGTAATCATGTTTCTACGACCCATAGTTATAATTTCGCTTTGCCTGTTTGTTGCAGGCTGCGGAAGCACAAAAACTGACCGTGCCCTTAGTGGTGGTGCCTTAGGTGCTGGCGCTGGTGCCGTAGGCGGCGCAATTACAGGGGGAAGCCCCGTGACGGGCGCGGTTATAGGCGGGGCGGCGGGTGCTGCCGCAGGAGCGCTGACGGATAAAGATGATATTAATCTCGGCGATCCGGCGTGGAGGTAACTAAAAATTTCAACATGTCTGAATCCGGCTTCAAAAGAAACCGGATTCAGACATGTGGTTATTGCTGAAGGATTGAC
Organism: Alphaproteobacteria bacterium CG_4_9_14_3_um_filter_47_13; assembly: GCA_002789675.1. Lineage (GTDB taxonomy): Bacteria > Pseudomonadota > Alphaproteobacteria > Micavibrionales > Micavibrionaceae > UM-FILTER-47-13. Next base: position 2,827 of record PFTR01000045.1, read on the forward strand.
GCTCTTTCTTAACCTTTGCTTTCAAAATAGAAATAGCTGAAATCAAGAGGGGGCGGAGTAGTTCCTGCTATGGAGAGCATGTTATGCACCTGTCCGCGATGATGGGTCTGATGGTTAAAAAACTGGCCAAAACCGATTGGCGCAGGAATGGATTGCGGAGTGCCTTCGGTATCCTCATAGGAAAAATGTGTCTTTAGAATATCGTCATTATAATGTGAAAAGAGGGTCATGATTTCCTGATCCAGTTCCTGTCTTTTTCCCCACAGGATCAGTCTTTCCGGATAGGGGATGGCATCAAGAGTCCTGAAAGGCGCGGAATGACCGATAAAGCGAGAGAGCCAAAGTCTGTCACCGACAAGAATATGATTCAGTGTTTTGCCAATCGAACCAAAAAAGGCTTGTCTTTCTTTATGATACCCGTCCTCCGGCAATATGTGGCAGCCATTTTAACCGTTTGAAATTAAAGGGATAAAATGCACCACTTTCGCCTGTGTAGATATTGTGCAGGACTTTCCTGCACAAATCATAAAATACGCTGCTGAATATGCCCCGGTTTAAGGGCTTTGTCCATGCGTTCACGGGCTGTAATCCGGGTCGTGGTTCTGTGCGGGTTTATCGCCCGGCGGCGGCGCGGCGCGATTGAATGCGCCGGACATTTTCGCGCTTTTCGGTGTGTTTTCGGGGTAAGGTTCGGCTTTATGCTCCGGCGGCATTTTCTCCCTGATTGTTGCAGCTTCTTCTCTGACCTTTTCGCGGACATATTCGTTTGTCGTGAATTTCTCCGGTGGTCTGTTCTGGCTGGCGCTGTTGAACATGCTCCGCAAAGGTGAATCCGCTCTATCCGGTTGCGGCGTGTAAATCTGCTGCTTTCTGTTTGCCAGTTCTTTTTCTATTTGTTCCTGCAAGCCGCGCATTTTGTCTGTCGCGGGAATAAACCAGTCCTTGCGCTCCGGGCTTGGTGGCGTAGTGCTTTTCGGTGGTGGTGTGGGTTTTTCTGTATCGGGTTTTGTCGGCGTTGTAACGGAAACGCTTGCAGGGCGTGAATCTGGCTCCTGTGTTTTGGTTGGCGGGATAATGCTTTGTTTATTGATCGGTTCTGTTATGCGGATTGTTTTTTTGATGGTTTGAATATCTCCGGTATGCCTTCGCGCAGCAGTCCGGCTTTCAGTTTAATTCTGATAGAAAATTCTAAATCAGTGATTGTTTTCGGTCTGGCGCTCTCTGTAAATTTAATGGCTGGGTGCTCTGCCAGCGTTTTTTCTATCGAGTCCACGAATGATTTATATTTGCGGGAATGGTCATGGGTTTCTTCCATGATTTTTAGGCGGGTTTTCATGGTTTGCATCTGTTCATGAATCCCAGCCCGGTATGATTGCCCGTAACGAAAATTTTGTCTGACACCACGCGCTTGCGATTCCTGCTCCGACAGGCGCAAAGATTCACGGTTCAGGATGCGGGTGAATAAAAGCTCTTTTGAAAACCTGACAATGGCGACAATGGATTTTTTAATGACATTGGGAAGGCTGGTTTTTGCATAGATGTTTTCAAAATGCCGGACACGATGGTCAAGCCTGACCATTTCTTTTTCTAGTGTTCGGATTTGCTCTGCTAATGGAAGTTCAGGCCATTTGCTGCGCTCGGCGTTGACCCGTTTGATCTCCTCAACCAGTTCGGCGCGGGTCTGCCCTTGGTCGATGGTTTTATAATCGACCTCACGGCTTTTCTGGCTGGCTTGTTCCTTGTCCTTGGCTGGCGCGGGGGCTGGGCCGCTATCGCCGGAACCACCGCCTTGCTTGCCGCTTTTGTCGCCGGATTTGCCTTCTTCATCGTCCCCGTCTTTGTCGCCTTCGTCGTCGTCATCCTTGTCATCCTCGCGGCGTTTTTCGCTGGCGGCTTTGCCCTCCGGCCCGATATGGATTTGCGGTATGCGGTCTATGCCCTGATCGTCCAGCGTCCGGCGGTCGATTTTGGCATGGGACAATCCCGCTTGTTCCAAGGCGTCATTGGCAAGCGTTTCCCAGATGGTGCGGATTAACTCAACCTCCTGCGGGCCTTGCTCCCGGTCGTCAAGGATGCGGGTTTTCTTGCCCAGCCCGTCTTTTGTAATCTCCCGCGTGGTAAACAAAAGATGGGCGTGATGGTTGCGCGGGTCGTGACCATCCCCGGCAACGGGGCTATGCAAGGACGTATCAACGGCCACGTTGTACCGTTCCACCAGCCAAAGGGACATATCACGGGCAAGAGCTTCGCGGGCCGGGGCTGGTAATTCATACGGCAGAGCTAAAATAATCTCCCGCGCCACGCGGGAATTTTTGCGGGTTTCTGCTGCTTCGACCGCGTTCCACAATAAAACGCGGTCGCGGGTGGTTTCAGGGGCTTGCGGTGGTGTGAGAATGAATGAGGCCACAACGCCTTTTCGGTTGTGGTAGCGGTGCGTAAAGCCCCGCCGTTCATCATGCAGCACCGCCCCGGCGCGGTACGCGCGGCGGCGGCCACGGCGGAGTGGCCGTCAGACCGTGAAAACACCCGTAATGAACAATGATAAATCGCCAAGGTTTCCCCGAAACCTTTCTTTCTCTATGGGCGATTTATTGTTGTTCTTGTGTTGTCGATTCGCCCGGTTCCTAAAATGCCGGGCAGATCGACAACACAGGGCGGCGAAAGCCGCCCCAAGGCCCGGCAGGGCCGCACTCTTAAGCACTGCAAACGCAGTTTGCGTAAGTGCGCTATTAGCCCTTCTTCATTCAGGATAGCAGGGGGAAATTAAGGTTACGTTACGGAAATATAGGGGCCGTTCGCCTCTTAACTCTGCGGACTATAAAGCGATTTTTAGGGATGGCAATGGGGCATGGATACCCCGCACAGAAAAGAAAAAGCTGGCCGTTTCATTAAAAATACCGTATTTTATGTAGTATGACTACAGATAATGATGAAAAATTAAAGAAACTGCTGGATTCCCATTTACCGGGAACAGTCTATGTCGCTTCGTGGCTGGAAGGGCGCGGCATATCCCGCGACCTCCAAGCATACTACCGCAAAAGCGGCTGGCTGGAAACGGTCGGCACAGGGGCTTTCAAGCGCCCTAGTGAGCAAGTGACATGGCAAGGCGGCCTGTACGCCTTACAAGAGCAAAGCGGACTGGCCGTCCACGCCGGGGCGTTGACCGCGCTGGCCCTGCAAGGCTACGCCCATTATCTACGCCTTGGCGCAGAAACTGTCTTTCTATTCTCGTCCCCGAAAACCAGTCTGCCCGCATGGTTCAGGAACCGCGATTGGGGGCAGAAAATCCACCATTGCAAAACCTCCGTCCTGCCGTCCGGCCTTGCGCTGGCGGATTATCAGGCCGGGGCGTTTTCGGTCAAAATATCAGCGCCGGAACGGGCCATTCTGGAATGTCTGCACCTGTCGCCCGATACGGTCGATCTGGTGGAATGTTATCAGGTGATGGAAGGTCTAACGACCCTGCGGCCCAAGCTGCTGCAACCGCTTCTGGAACAATGCGGCTCGGTCAAGGTCAAACGTCTGTTTCTCTACATGGCGGAAAAAGCCGGGCATGACTGGTTCAAGCGGCTGGATACCGCAAAATTCGATTTGGGCGCGGGGGCCAGAACCGTGACCAAAGGTGGGGTTTATGTTTCCCGCTACGGCCTGACCGTGCCAGAGGAGTTAGTAAAATTATGATTTCAGAAACCTACCGCGCCCAAGTCGATCTGCTGTTACAGGTTTTGCCCCATGTGGCGAAAGAGGAGTCTTTTGCCCTGAAAGGCGGCACGGCCATTAACCTCTTTGTCCGCGACATGCCCCGGCTGTCGGTGGACATTGATCTGACCTATTTGCCGTTTGAGGATCGCGCCACGGCGCTGGCGGGCATTACGGAAGCCCTGCGGCGCGTCAAGGCACGGGTGGAAGCCGCTATTCCTGCTTGCAGGGTTGCGCTGGTTCCGCAAAGTGACGGACAGGAAGCCAAACTGACCTGTAAAACCCAAAACGCGCAAATCAAGGTGGAGGTGAATACCACCATCCGGGGCAATCTTTTACCGCCGCGCATAATGGATGTTACCGATACGGTGGAATCCGAATTTGGGCGGTTCATGGCGGTCAATGTTGTATCCCATGCGGAATTGTTCGGCGGGAAGATATGCGCCGCGCTTGACCGCCAACACCCCCGCGATTTGTTTGACGTTCACCACATGCTAACCAATGAGGGGCTGACAAATGATATTCGCATGGGTTTTATGGCTTCGCTTTTAAGCCATTCCCGCCCCATACATGAAATGATACGGCCCAATTTTCAGGATCAGGGAAAAGTTTTTGAAACGCAGTTTGCAGGCATGGCCTTTACGCCGTTCAGCTACGCGGATTTTGAAGCGACAAGGGAACGTCTGGTGCAGGAAATTAACAAAGGCTGGTCGGATAATGACCGCGCCTTCCTTCTCGGCTTTAAACAAGGCAAGCCGGACTGGAATTTATTTCCTTTAGAAAACCTGTCCCGAATGCCCGCCGTCCAATGGAAACTTTTGAACATTCAAAAGCTGATAAAGCAAAACCCCGACAAACACGCGGAACAATTTAAGGCTCTTAAAGAACGCCTTTCTTCATAGAATTTAAGCTCTTTAAACAAAATCACACAGGCCAGATTTTTGTGCAGTCTTCATCTGCATTCAAAAACAGGCTCTCAACCCTTTTGCAAATGGCTTTCCGGGCGTTATAGCCGTTGACCTGCCGCAGCATTCCCAGATAGCTGTTCACGCTGTCCGCCAGTTCCTGAAGCGTTTCACTATCAACGGGCGAGCCGTCCCGTTCCCATGCCCTGATTTTCTGGTGGCAACGGGTTAGGGATGTCTGGCGCAGATAGGTACGCCCCGGCTTAATGATAAAACCAACAAAGTTAATCCCCGTATCGGCACGGTTTAACCATTTCTTATTCGGGTGCAGCCTGATTTCCAGCTTCTCTTTTAAAAAACTGTCAATCTCGTCATACCATTCATTCAGAACACCCGCGTCCGTGTGAAACAAAATCATGTCGTCAACATAACGGCCATAATAATGCGCCTTCAAACCATGTTTCACAAACTGGTCAACCTCGTTCATATAGACATTGGCAAAAAACTGGCTGGTCAGGTTGCCGATGGGCAGCCCCTTTCCATCCGGGGCGTGAAGCAGGCTTTTGTGCCGGGGAACACGGCCAAACAAAGCGCGTGATGAGCGAAACTTCGCATTCATGCGCGGATCATGGAACAAAACCTGCCTTATCAACTGCTTTAGCCATTCCTCCGGCACATACCACTCGATCAGGGGCAGCAGGCGGTTTTTATCAATGCTGTTGAAAAAATTGGCGACATCAATTTTCAGGGCATAGGCAGGTTGAGTCCAGTTTCTAGTGATTGACCGCGCAAACCCTGATGTCCGGCGCATGGCATCATGCACACCGCGTCCGGGAATGCAGCCATAGGTATCGCGGATAAACCGCCTGTAAAACCTGTCGCTGATCGCGTTATAAATCACATGATGAACAACCCGGTCACGAAAATCAGCCGCCCAGATTTCACGGATTTTCGGATACGCCACGACAAAAGCCAGTGTGCGCCCTATTTTATAGTCGCCATTCTGCAACTCCCGGAAAAGAGTTACCAGATTGGTTTCAAGGTCAGCCTCAAAACGAAGCTGGTTGATTGAATTGCGCTTGTGTCGTCTGCAATCAAAATAAGCATCGAAAACAGCATCAATCGTCAGTTCTGCCGGAAAGATGTTCGGGGAAGAAGACCCATCTCCGGGTACAGCGGGCCAACAACCCATTGTTCTTATTGTTGTTGTTCTGATTGCCGTCACTGAACCTCTGGTTCCACGCAACGTTGTTACTGTCCTCTGAGGACGACCAGTAGCTACTACCGTTTCGATGGTGATCTTTTGGTCAAGATAAACGAGTTTTCATCCATCCTGCCTTCGGCTCCTTTTGAGAACCTCTTCTCTGGTTATGCTTTCCTTAGGAAAACCAACCGCCACCATCCGAGATAAATATGCACTCCGGGTCTAGGCTCCGCTATTCGCGGCAACCTGATCCCGTTCCGGCTTCCTCTTCCCCGAACTCTTTTGCCAGCCCTGCGCCTGCCGCGCAAGGCTATCGGTCATTTCTGCAATCGCCGCATAATGTTTACGGGTCAAAATCTTCATATCGTGTGACAGGCGCATCAAAAGCTGGATCACCTGCACACGCTCCAGAATCATCGCAATATGCTGCTCCTTGTCCACAGCACTGTTGGCCTTATATATCAAAACGACAAGTTCAATGATTTCATCCTTCATTTTCTGACCCAGCGTATATTTATATTCACGTGGAAAATCCTTGGTCGCCGTCATAGTGCGGATAAGAAGGTCATAAGTTAACTTGTATATCGGCAAATGTTCGTATTGAGCCATATCTAACCCTGAATTTTAAATCGACCGGGCTTCGCCCGGACAGGAAATAATTGAATGACGAAATGGTTTATCTCCGGGTACAGCGGGCCAACAACCCACTGGACTTATTGAGGTTGCTCTGATTGCCGTCACTGAACCTCCGGTTCCACGCACCGGTGTTACTGCCCTCTGAGGACGACCAGTAGCTACTACCGCTTGTAACAAAATTTCCAATTGCCGTTTTGTTGTTGTACAGGGTAAGCAATTCATTCTGCGCTGGCAGATACCAGTCGCTATGACCGTCTTGCGATAAATCCGCACAATATTGCGCGGCAATGTGTTGCTGTGTCCCACCCACCACTGAATCTGAATCCGTTGTGATGAGTGTGGTTGTATAGGTCTGCCCATCCGTATTCGCCGTTGATGTCGTCACATAACCTGTCGTGTTACAGTTGTTCCAGCAGAAAGTAAGGCGCGTTCCGGTACACGCCGATCCACTCCAACTCTGTCCGGCATCGCAGCGTGTCACATACATCGGGGTCGAGGCTCCGGATAATCCGGCATAAACCGTCCCATCCGAACAGACTGTCCCTTCCGGCGTACAGCCGCTCATGCCGGTTGACATGACCCAGTTGCTCGATACAGGCCCGATGCTGGCCGTGATCGTAAAGGCGGTCGCCACGCTGGCGCTGCTGGTGGCGCGCAGCTGGATATATTTGCCCTGCATGGCCACGGAATTGTTCGATGTTGTCCATGTAATATCAACACTGGAGCAAGTCGCATCACTGCACACCCGGTATTGCGGGCTGCCGCCCGTGCCGCTGATACCGACCGTGGCATTACAGGCCGCATCCATTCCCGTCACCAAAACGATATTGGAATTGGTCAGGTTTGAGGTCGCCAGATTGGTCTGATCCGCAAAAACAGGCCCTGCGGGGACATTGTCGCAGGTGCTGGCCGCGATTTTCTGCCAGCTCGTGCCATCGCACATTTCGATGGTATTGCTGGCGCTGCTCCAGCGCAGACCGCCTGTGACGGTGGAACCGCACGAAATACCCGTGGTAGCGCCAACAATCACCTCTCCGTTGACATGGAGCGGCGCGGCGGGTGTCGCTGTCTTGATGCCTACATACCCGTTCGCCAGCCACGTTGTCAGTTGCTGCCATGTCGAGCCGTTGCAGATCATCAGGTTTCTGATCCCGGTTGTCTCTGGCCCGCCAGTGGTGACAATCAGATATTGCGTTGGACATGCCCCGCCGGGAACAGGCTCGGCAGCGCGAGCCGGGAAGGTCAGAAAGAGAAACAAAACAAGACAGGTTGAAAAGAAAGCGGCAGTAAAAGATTTATTTCGCATTTTTTTCTCCCTTCACAGGGGGAGTTTGATCGAGCCATGTGGGGGGTGTGTCTGTCAGGGAACCTGTATAATCAACATTCCCCACAACATGCAGGCCGCTTTTATCAAAGCGGCCCACTTCCTTGCCTTCGATCATAATGCGGATGATATTGTTTTCGGTATCGACAGCCAGATGCGTGTCGGCATCGCCGATTTCAACAACGGGGTTCTTATCGGTAATGGCGGCGGACGGTTTTGAATCCTCTGCGAAGACAGGAGAGGTCGCGATGCAAAGGGCAAAAAATGTTTGAAAAACTATATTTTTGGAAAAATAACAGACAGCAGAACAAGCTGAAAAATCAGATTTGCTAGCCGGAGGTGGTTTTACCCCCCCCCTCATATTCTGGAAATACATCATGTCTTTATCCTTTTCCTGTCATTCCATTGTAACCCTAATTGATTAACCAACCTTTTTCAAGCCATTTAGGCTCTCTGTTTTCTGCGGTTTTTTGATTCTGATTTCTGATTTTTGGAGTTCAGCGCAGACTTTTCCGCCACCGTCCGGGGTGTATCGAACTCGATTCCCCTTATTTCCGACCTTATGGCTTGCCAGCCCTCCGATTTAAGTCGCGCCAGCGGCGCATCGGAGGGCTGGCTGAAGATAGGGGCATCTGGGACAGCCGAGGCTCGTCGTCCTGTTTCAGCCGCCCCGGATTGATCGTTATCTTTTATTTTTTTGGATTCTTGCGCGGTCTGGGCTGCTCGGAACGGGCCGTTCCCGCCTTGCCGCTTTTGCTGGTTTCAGGACTGGCCTGTTCATCGGGCTGTATTGGTTCCCAGCTTCCCATGCCGTGCAACACGCGATCCGCATGTTTGACGGCGTTGACATGGCCGTAATGTTCTTCAATCATCTTGACTGATGTTCCCATCTGCTGCGCCAGAAAATAAACGTCAACGCCTTCACTTAAACGGAAGGTCGCATAGGTATGACGGAAACTATATGTAGAGCGCGGAATCCCTGACGGGCCATCGCGCAATTTTGATTCTGTAAGCAAGTCCCTGATTAAAGCCTTGTATAGAGAATTGGCAGATTTTCCTTCTATCGTTGTAAAGACAGGATCATCCGGCCCCGTTGCCTTGGAAAGCGCCCGGATGTCCACTCACGATCTAAATCCGTTGTGATCCCTTGGCTATTGAGCTGATCAGCGATCTCCGTTTCATTCATGCGCTTATCAACAAAGCAGTGATATATCCAGCGGACGGTCTCAATTTCATCATCCGGCCCCGGCACCAAAATAACACGGTCTGTTTGCAGGCTTTTATGCTCACCGCGTTTGAGCGTGCCTTTATCATTGCCATGTTCATCAATTAGCATGCGGCGCAAACCGTAGCCCGCCGGGCCGCCCTGACGGTAGCCTTTCTCAATGAGGCGGCATTGCCCTGCAAAGACTTTAGCCGACAGCTCGCGGCTGTATTCGCCAGCCATGGCGCGTTTTACGCCCTTAACAATGGTGGAAACAGGAGAGCCGTCATTCTCGAATTGCTCGGCTACATACTGGACATCAATCCCGGCGCGGCGGCAGACATACTCGTAATAAGCGCTTTCATCCGCATCTTGGAAGCGTCCCCAGCGGGTGACATCCAGAACAAGAATGACAGAAAATTCCGCGCGTTTGTTTTCAACATCGGATATTAATCGCTGCAAAGCTTCACGTCCGCCAATATCAAGGCCGCTTTTCCCCTGATCTGCATAGGTGCAGATAATCTGGATATCGCGCCGCTCGGCATATTCCCGAATAGCGTCTTCCTGATTTTCTGTTGAGTATTTCTGATGATCGGTCGACATGCGAACATACATCGCCGCTTTCTTCACGCCATGCTCACCGCCGTCTCCCAATTTTGGGTTCTTGTTATAATTATCCATTCCTGCCGAACCTGTTTCATAGCTATTAGCTTTTCGCCGCAAATATCGAGCGTGACCCAGGGTTTTTTAAACCGGATCATCGCAAACTGCTCTTTTTCAATGATAAAGAAAGGAGTAGTAAAATGTCTTTTACAAAAATGGACCCTTTATTTCCACATAAAGGGGGTAATATTTCCACTCAGGAACTGATCAAAATAATCGCCTTGTCGCTGAAGAGGGATTTTGGAAAACAGCCTCATACAATCAAAACCATCGGCCATCTGACTGGCGCAAATCTGCGCAGCATTAAAAACTGGTATGAGGGCTGCAAAGCCCCATCATCCCTTCATTTTTTGAGGTTGCTGCAATGCTCGCCATCTTTACGAAAAGGTCTGCTCATTTATTTGTTCGGGGAGGAATTTTGGGATGATTATTATTTGATCATCAGCAGTAAAAATCAGCGGAGTATTCTAGGCATCCATACCGGAAACGGTATAGAAAATCCTCAAAATGATGACACTATAAATGACACTATAAATTTGAATGAGCGGCAAAAATGGTTTCTCCTGAGGTTAAAAAATGATCGAAATAAAACAGCAGAAGATATTGTTCGGCATTTTGGCGTGAGCCTCAGTACCGCGAAACGTGATATTGCAGAATTGAAGAAATGGGAGGCCATCAGATTTCATGGCTCCAGAAAGACCGGGTATTATGAAGTTATTGATTTACAGTGATCTGCATCTTGAGTTCGGCGCAGATTTCAGGCTGCCGGAAAATACAGATGGTGACGTTTTGATCCTGGCAGGCGATATCATCACCTTTAGAACCCTCTGCAAAAGACTGTAAAAATCCTGTAGAATCATTTCATGCAAACGAGCATGAGGTACAAAATGAAAATGAAGAAGTTACGCGTC
>PFTR01000112.1 GCA_002789675.1 Alphaproteobacteria bacterium CG_4_9_14_3_um_filter_47_13
GGCAGCCCTCCAACTATTATCATGCCTTGTAAGGGAATATTGCTATAGGCCGTGTTTATAATTGCGAAGTGAAGCGCTATCGCGATGAGCGATGCCAGAGAAACCCATATTTCCCACTTGTTCAGATTTTGTAAAATATCTTTCATAGATATTTATATCATTTCTTTTCGACCGGGATGAGGATTTCATTGCGGCGCAGGAATGGCAGCGTCCAGGGCGGGTTATAACCTGCCGTCATGTATGAGCCTGTTTTCTGATAATCGCTATTATCAATCCAGTTTTGTAAAAGAGAATGGTGCCGCTGAATATTCTTTTCATTTAATAAGCCTGAAAACTGCAATGCCGCGACTTTGTAATCCTTGATTTCTTCGAGACGAACAGAGGAATTTGCAGGCTTTGGCGCTGTCTGAAAATCATACTGCACCGGTAGTACGAACGACATTGTTTGATTTTCACCCTGATTGCTCATGAAAACGGGCGCGGTCATTTCAATTTTCTGACCCGCATCCTGATTTTGCATGATCACGGGCGCGGTCATCGCTATTTCACGCTTTGGCTCGTTTTCACCGGAGATATATTTAAAGAGGCGCTGAAAGGCTTCATTCTGTCCTTCCTCCATGCCGCCCGGCATGTCTGTTGTTACCAGCACAAGACTTTCATAATGGCGGATTTCTATCGCTCCATCCTGCTCAAGAACCTTATAAGGTGCTATTTCAACACCTGAATTACCAAACACGGAACAGGCCGACATAAAAACCGTTGCTGCGAACACGGCTATAGTTTTGAGAAACAGTTTCATTTTGACCTTTGTTTTTATGAGGCATCGTATTCATCCATATAGCGCAAATGCTGTAACAAGATAGCTTTTCTATTTAGAAAATACCGGAACAATGGATACGATAGAAGGCTTTGCACGCAAGGCGCTGAGCATCCCGTCTTTCCTGAAAGACAAGTGCCCTGACTGTAATCCGTTTTCGCTATAAGCCAAATTCAACATCAGAAAATGCCTTTCTTAACGTGACATTCTTCGAGCTTGCATCATCAAGCTGAAGCGAAACTGAAGACAGAAAATAAGAAGTTAGCGTTCTGATTTTTGTTTTATCAGCCACAGTGCGGCGATAAATAACCCTTTGCATCTGGGAAGAAGAATAAAAACCAGAGCAATTATAATGGTGATAAGAATGCTCATCATCACCCATGCGGGATAGGTTTCATTGAGAGCAAAAAAGACAATAAAAGGCGCAACGATGTGGCCGGTGACCAGAATTGTTAGCCACGCAGGGCCGTCATCGGCTCTTAAGCTCGCAATATCTTCATGGCAGTAATCACAGTGATCTGTTTGCTGCAGATAGCTTGTAAATAGTTTTCCTTGTCCGCAGCGCGGGCATGTGCCTTTTATACCGCGCCATAACGCTATTTTACCAGTAACAGATTTTGATGATACTTTTTTTGAGTGATCCTGGTTTTTGTTCATAGTCATGTTTTATACATTATAATTATATCTTGAAACATAAAAATAAAGGTTTCATAATCATAATATGACTCATGCATTAAAACGTAAAGATAAACCTGAAACGCCTGATTTGCCAATCAAGGCTCTGAAACGCGCCAATGATAGCAAGCCACAAAGACTACAAAAGCCTGATTTGAACGATAAAGAAAACTACTGCTGCGATTGTGCGACGGACTGATAAGGAGAAAAACAATGATTACGTCCTCACAATTGCGGGCGGCGCGGGCGCTTTTGGGTCTGGATCAAAGACAACTGGCCGAGATTGCGGATTTGTCCCTTCCAACCATTCAGCGGATGGAGGGTAGCGATGACATGATCCGTGGCAATGTCGATTCCTTTAATAAATTGATTACAGCGCTGACTAAAGCGGGCGTAGAGCTGATTGGTGACAACGGCCAAAGCACAGGTCAGGGCCGCGGCGTGCGTCTGATAGACAATAAACAATAAGAAACGATCCTCATGCGTACATTTACACCGAAACTTTTTACACTCCTTAAAAACGGTTACACCAAAAACGATCTTCAATCGGATCTTCTGGCTGGCTTAACGGTTGCGATTGTCGCCCTGCCATTAGCGATGGCCCTTGCGATTGCGTCTGGCGCATCGCCCGATAAGGGCTTGATCACTGCGGTGATTGCCGGATTTCTTATTTCATTGTTTGGTGGATCACGGGTACAGATCGGCGGGCCGACCGGCGCTTTTGTGGTGGTGGTTTATAATGTGATCGCCCAGCATGGCTATGACGGCCTTATTCTGGCAACGCTGATGGCGGGCATTATTTTGCTGGTAGCGGGCTATGCCAGAATGGGGCAGATTATAAAATTCATTCCGCACCCAGTTGTGACAGGATTCACGGCGGGGATTGCGGTAATTATTGCTTCATCTCAGGTAAAGGATTTTCTGGGGCTTCGGATTGAGAATGTGCCCGCCGACTTTATCCCTAAATGGGAAAGTTATTTTGCAGGTTTGGATACGCTGAGCTTGCCAACGCTTGGCGTTGGCTTGGCGACACTTTTGATCATTATTGTCCTGCGCCGTTTTGCGCCCAAGATGCCAGGTTACCTCATAGCCGTAGGGATATGCGCGGCACTGGTAGCCTTGTTTAACATCCCTGTAGAAACGATTGGATCACGGTTTCCTGATATCCCAACAGGCTTACCAATGCCGGAGCTTCCTGCATGGGATTTAGCCAAGTTGCAGAGCGTTATTCCGTCTGCCTTCACGATTGCGTTTTTGGCAGGGATAGAAGCCTTGCTTTCTGCTGTGGTAGCAGACGGCATGACAGGATATAAACATCGCTCCAATCAGGAATTGGTTGGGCAAGGTATCGCCAATATCGCCTCAGGCCTGTTTGGTGGCTTGCCTGCCACAGGCGCCATTGCCCGTACTGCGACCAACATCAAGGCAGGTGGCAGGACCCCGATGGCAGGGATCTTCCACGCCCTGTTTATACTTTTATTCATGCTTTTTGCCATGGACATTATGGCCTTTGTGCCGATGGCGGCTTTAGCAGCAATTTTGTTTATTGTCGCTTGGGGAATGAGCGAGATTGGCCATTTCATTCATATCTTACGTCTGTCTAAAACAGATCGCGCCGTGATGGTGCTGACTTTTTTGCTGACGGTGCTTGTTGATTTAACCGTAGCGATTGGTGTGGGTGTCACGCTTGCCTGTTTGCTATTTATGAAACATATGGCTGAATCCGTTGAGATCAAATCGGAATGGCGTAAATCTTCGGCTCTCTATGATGAAGAACAAGAATATGAGACGCAGCGTCATGACTTGCCGCAAGGGGTCGAAGTCTTTCAGATTACAGGGCCGTTCTTTTTTGGCGTTGCAAGCGATCTGATCGATACGCTCAAAGCCATGGGTCGGATGCCCAAAGTCCTGATCCTGCGGATGCGGCTTGTGCCCTATGTGGATGCTACAGGGGAAAGCGCCCTTGAGAGTATTATAAAACAATGCGGCGATAACGGGTCATGCATTATATTTAGTGGTCTACAATCCCAACCCATGCGGATGCTTAAAAATGCTCATATTGATGAAGGCAAGGCGCATGTTGTTTTTACTGATGATTATGAGGCGGCACTCCAAAAAGCCAGAGAGATGACGGCGGAGGACAGCACTCCCCATGCTTGATATGTTTGATTACAACAATCCCCCTGACATACTGTATGTGAAAGTCACGCCAAAGGCCAAAGCAGAGCGGATAAAAAAGAAATGCGTGAGGAGGGCACCGCCCTTTACAAAATTTATGTCACAGCCGCACCGGAGGATGGCAAAGCCAACGAAGCGGTTATAAAGCTGTTGGCCAAAAATCTAGGCGTTGCGAAATCCTCATTGACGATTATGCGCGGTCACACCAGCCGGGATAAAGTGATTAAAATTGAACGATAAAGAAAGGTTACCCATATGAGCGAAATACCCCCATGCCCCAAATGCCAATCCGCCTATGTGTATGAGGATGGAATATTGCTGATCTGCCCCGAATGCTCCTATGAATGGTCAAAGGACACTGATCTTCAATCCTCCGATGTTAAAGTCGTACGTGATGCCAACGGTATAGAACTCAAGGATGGTGATACCGTGACCGTTATCAAAGATCTGAAATTCCGGGGCGGCGTGGTGAAGGTCGGCACCAAGGTTAAGTCTATCCGGCTTATACCAGAGGCCGCTGATGGCCATGACATCGATTGCAAAATCCCTGGCATCGGGCAAATGGGTCTGAAGTCCGAATTTGTGAAGAAGGTTACGGAATAGCCAAAATAGCTTAAAATTAAGAGAGAATTGAAACCATGCTTGAAATCTTTACCACCCTAGCCAGTGCTATCACTTATGATTTGTTACAAATTGTTCTGTATTGGATTTGGCAGAGTATCTGAGCCTACTTTAGGTTTCCTGAGAGCAATTCCAGAACATCTTCATGTTGTTCCTTTTGCTCTTCTGGAATTGTATCAGAGATGTTTTCCTGCTTTTTCGCAAACATATCGCTTTGATTAGGGTCTTTGGTTCTTTGCGCTTTTTTTTCTTCTTCGGTTGTAATATTAAATTTTGGAATATCGTTTTCCATGATGTTTAATTTAGGCACACTCGGCGCAGCAATCTCGCGCGATTTGAAGTTTTTATCGCTAAAATATTTCAGCTTATCTGCCTTAATGGGGGATGAGGATTCCACCAATATAATTTCCTTACTCTCTGGCAAGTCGCGCATTTCATGTTTTTCGATCAAAGGCCGGCCACGTTGCGAGACATTATCCATGGGCGCCTCATAGCGCATGGATTTTTTCTTTGATCTGGAAGTCACTTCAATGGTTTGCTGGCCACAGCTTTCAGAGACATATTGCGCCGTTGCCAAATCATTTGTTGCAAAGAAGACCTGATGGGCGCAGCAAGACAGAATACCGTTCCTTTTTTCACGGCCATAAGTCACATCGAGCCAATTCAAAGACTGCACCACTGCCATAACGCGCACATTATAGCCAGCCAGAAGCGTGAATGCGGTTGTCATGGAATCAATGCGGCCCAACATATGAAACTCATCGAGCAGCATTAAAACTTTGTGCGGTTCATCTTCGCCAGGCTCTTTCATAGAAAGCTTGGTGATAATTTGTTCAAAAAAGATACGGAGCAAGGGCGTGAGTGTTTCAATTTGGCCTGTTAGAACGCCGACATAGATTGAGAGTTTTTTACGGCGTAAATCCTCAATCCTAAAATCGGTTTCTGAAGTGGCCGCGTCAATCAGGGGGTTATCCCAGAGATTGATGGCCTGATTCAGCGAGGATTTTACACCGGATCGCTCTTTGGCGGCCTTATTTGCAAAATTCATCAGGGACTTTTTAACTGTGGATGTGAGCTCCGGATGTGTTCCGACAATATGGCGGCATACATCGCCTAAATCGGCTTCAGTTCCCAAAAGCCTGTTAATAGCCCCGATTGTCGAAGGCATCGCGTTATTATTCATCACATAAAGCGCAAGGCCGACAAAGAGGGCGCGGGCTTCAGACGCCCATATCGGGTCACTTTTGGGAGGGTCTTGTATCAGGATTTTGGCAATGACTTGTAAATCACTCACGCATTGATGCGGGTCTTGGCTTACAGCATCGAGCGGATTATAGCGGTGTGAGAGACCATGCTCATCCATTGGCGACCACATAAAAACATCATGACCATGCTCTTTTCTAAATCCGGCGGTCTTTCTATAGTTCTCATGCTTCACATCAAAGCAAATGATTGACCCAGGCCAATTCAAGAGGTTGGGAACGACAATACCGACACCTTTCCCTGATCTGGTAGGCGCGACAATAATACTATGTGTAGGATGATCACTGATGAGGTACTTGTTTTTGAATTTGCCTAAGATCACGCCGGTTTTGGCAAAAAGCTTTGCTTTGGTGATTTCTCTTAAAGTTGCCCAGTGCGCTTTCCCGAAGATGTCCTTACCCTTGAAGGCCGTGTCATAAATTTGACCTGTAATAAATATGAGTGCCAGGGCAGGGGAGCCGAAGGCTACAAACAGGCGCGACCCTGTTTGCTCGTCAATCTCATTTCCAAATGTGAGCCAGATGGAGAGCGGATTTGCCAGTTCCAAAGGTTGTTTTGAGAGCAGAAAAAACATGAGTGAGGCGGCGTATGAATATAAAATAAGGCCAAAGATTCCGCCAAAACCATAGAGATATTTTATGTTTGTATCGCTCATGAACCCCCCGGATACCAGATTTCAGAGATGATGCGCTTGCCCCCTATGCGCTTGAGCTGAATGACAACATCGATGATCGAGCTGATGTAAGCCATGATCTGGTCATGGGTGAGGCCAAGATTGGCTTGCATCACCATCAAACAGATTTGCTCTAATGCCCCTTGGGGCGTATCGGCGTGAATTGTGGTAATTGATCCTGGGTGGCCAGTATTGACAGCGCGAAGGAAGCTATAGGCTTCTTTGCCGCGCAACTCCCCGAGCAGAATGCGGTCTGGGCGAAAACGTAGACTGGCTTCCAATAAATCTTGAATGGTGACTTTGCTTTGTCCTTGATCGCCTTTTGATGCCAGAAGAGAGACATGATTTTTTTGTGGAGGCATGACTTCGGGCGTATCTTCTATTGTGACGATACGTTCATGCGGCTCAATCTCTTTTAAAATTGCGTTTAAAAGTGTGGTTTTTCCGGTCGATGTTCCGCCGGAGACAATGATATTTTTCTTGGCGCGAATGGCGGCAGAAATGAAATCCTGATATTTGCCAGCATCAAGATGGGATTGTAGGGTTTGATTAATATCGGTTTTGGATGCGCTGTTTTCTTTTATGCTCTCAAATGCTCCCATTTCCCGATAATCATCGAGGCTCAAATCCCGCATGACTTGCTTGCGGATGGATAGGGCGACGCCAAAACGGGAAACAGGAGGCGTTGCAAACTGTATACGCTCACCGCTTGGAAGTGATGCCGATAATAAAGGCTTATTAGCAGCTATGGATTGATCGGTGTAATTGGCAACCAAACGGCCCAAACGCCATAAAATATCATCGGTGATTTCTTTGTTTTCGATGAACAGCATTTCAGGCTCACCGGCTTTTTCAATCCAGATACCACCTGGTTTATTCACGCAAATCTCAGAGACATCGGGGTCATTCAGGTAATTCTCGAACAGTCCCATATATTGTTTGAGATAAACGCCTGATGGCTCTGGCTTTGCATTATCCCTTTTCTCAAAAGATTGATTGGCGGGTTTTACGGGTTTTTTGTGTGAACTCATCTCGCGCCTTTCAATGTTTCGGGATATTTCCGGCAACTTGCGAGAAATCCAGATCCTTGCCAACAAAGACTTTGATACGCGTGCCTTGGTGAACATGCACCGTTGGCGGTATTCCAATAGAGTTATCAAGGGCGATTTCGGCTGATCTTGAAAAATCTGTGCCTGTATCAAGCGCAACAGTGGCCTGATCGTCATCATCTATGGCATTCACGCCAATCTGGAGTGCCCCATCAATGAGTGAGAGAAGTACGGAAGAGCCAAAGCGTTCAAAGAAATGCGTATCAACCTCGCCGGTCAGACCGCTGCGCCCTAAATCATCCGTGCCATATGAGCCGATATTGATGCTCACACCGTCATTACGGATCAGGCGGTTCCAGATGACAAAGACGCGTGATTGCCCGCGAACAAGCCCTGAGCGATAACGCCCGATGAGCTTTGATCCTTTGGGAATAATAAGATGAGAGCCATTAAAGGAATAAACATCTTCGCTGACGATCGCGCGTACCAATCCTGGAAGATCGCTCTGAATGGCGGTTTCTAAAATTCCGTCAATCAATGTGCCTTGTGTAACAAGCGTATCAAGATTTTGTAGCTGAGAGGCCGTTGCTATTTCTACATCGCTATTCGCATATTGATTGGCAAAGGCGATATTCGGGTCTCGTTCACCGCCGCCAAGAAGTGATCCAGACACGCCTTGTGAAGATGATCCTCCTGCAACATTGCTTTGCGCTGAACCGCTGTTATCAAAGATAATTTGAGGGGATCGTTTGCGCTCTTCCAAGCGTTTCTTTTGTTCTCGCGCCAAACGCAAAGCTTCTTGCTGCATTTGAAGCTCGCGCTGTGCCTCTAGGGGATCATAAAGCTCACGCTCGTCAATCGGGGGAACGAGCTGTTCGAGCGGCACTTCTGCTTGTTCTTCAATTTCAATATAAGGGCCGGACGGGGTGGGCGATCTAAACTCGATTTCTTCAGGTGTTGTCAGCTCACGCGGCGCGGATTGCTCCATACCATCCAAGGCAACAAAGATGATTGCGATAACGCCGACAGCCAGAAATGCAAAGATACCAAATTTAGAGGCGTTCGATCCTTGAGCTATGGTTGGAAATTCACGATCACCATCCAAAGGTCTCGGCTTAGGCTCTTCATCAAAGCTATCAGGTGGGGTTTGATCATTCATATCATAATATCCTTACTCATTCAGGCTCGCTGTTTTTGGGCTATCAAAATTCGAGAAGAGTTGGGCCAAAAGGCTTGGCTTTTCTTCTTTTTCAGCTTGAAGGGCGGTAATATCAGGTTTTTGAGAAGGAACAGGCACGGAAGCCACCTCTATCTCTTTGACCTCTTCCAGCTCTGCGATGGGTTCTGGTTCATAGGATGCCGGTTCAACTTGAGGATAAGCATTATTCCAGATACAAGTGGCCGTATCACCGTCTCTTAATGTGAATTGAGAGCCGACACCGGAGACAACCAGATATTGACCTTGAAGATTGAAATTGACGAGGCGCTCATTACCGTTTTCGTCAACGCTAAATACAGCAGGCATGACGTCAAAATCTTCAAACTGGAAGTATGTGAAAACGCCATCATCAAAAGCGCGTATCGGGCGCAGGCGTTTTGATCCGGCATAGCTATAATCAAAATTCAAATCCGAGGCGCTGACATTATCTAGCGGATTGAAATGGGCTTGGGAAACACTGCCAATAAAGGCAAGCTCTTTGGCTGCTTCATCGGCATAGTGAAATTTTAGCCGGAAGGTTAAGTCCGAAGAGCGAGGGGAGTAAGCATCTCCAGCAGTTACCTCGAAGGTATAAATCCTTTTATCTGTAATGACCGTCATATTGGTTTCGGCATCTTCTTCCAAAGGTTTGATGAACATAATATTAGGCTGGCCCGGCTTCATGACTTGCCAGCTTGCCGTATCACCCAAAGAAATGGTCTGAATGCGTTCTTTTTCTGAAAACTCAATAACAGTTGAATATCCGTAATGGCCTTGGATTTGATAGACATCATTCTCATGATAGGTGACGACTTTCACACGGGCGTCGGCGCTCGTTGGTCTTGGGTCTTTGCCTGCGAGGGCAGGGGATATAGATAGGCATGAAATGAGGCTCACGCCTAATAGCAGTTTTTTAAATGTCATCGAACTCTCTCCAATACTTCTGGGTTAATACGGTAATGCGTGACTTGAAAGCCAAGCGGATTAGAAAATCTGTCTTTCATTTGCATGGGTTTTTGCGAATATTGAAACTGGATAACAGCGTTGAAATGCCCTGTTTTTATGCGATCATTTTCTCTGACCTCGCGCATAAAACGCACTGACGCCGTTTTGTCGTTGATGAAAGAAACAGACTTGATTTTGATGTCGATAGAGGCTTTCGCGCCAAGCTTACGTGAGGGGTTATCGGGGTTCGTTCCAGACCAAAGCTGCTGAAATTCCTTCAAGGCTTCACCATCAGACATAAGCTCTACAGCTTCATAATTTTCTTTTAAAATGGCCGGATTATACTGTTCTCGCAAAGATACATATTTCACAAGATTGGCCTGTGTTACCGCTTCATCTTGTGTAAGACTTCCGTCATAAAGTCCTTTTGTGACTTCGAGATAGCCCGTTGTTTGATCAACAGTGACAACATAAGGCTCAAAGGTTTTAAGCGGTAAGATCAGAATAAGTGTTAAAAGAGAGAGAGCAGCGATGCCCATACAGAAAAAGGCCATTATCCAAGCGCGATTGCGCGATAGCAAGGCATTGGCGATGACTTCCTGATCCCATGTTTCGCCTTTTTTATAATATTCCGGTGTTTTTGTATTGTTCACTTTCTAAAATCCCCTGATATTTTTGGCAGCCGTTCGTAAGCGCGCGCTCATAGCTTTTCCTGTTTGAACGGGGTGACGGGCAATGTTGTAGCCCATAACGCCGGTTGTGAATGAGCCTTTGGGCGTTCCCTTGCCAAAGCGTGATGCCAATCTTGATGTCCAGGCTGCCGATCCCATTGTTGATAGGGATAGCCCGCCCGTGACCGATGCCGCCATATTCATAATCTGCATAAGCAGAAGAACAGAGACGATCGAGACAAAGAAGAACGGGCCGATATATGAAAGGGTCTGTGCATCCCCGCTTGAATTGTTCTCAAGATTTTGAAGTGGCGGTTCAGCAATCGTTAGAAGTAAGGCGAGCAGGGCATAGACGAATATTGGTATGATGGCGTAATTGAGTAGTGTGCGCAGCCAGCCTTCAAACAAATTGCGCGTATTGGTAAAAATCAAAAGCAATATAAAGAGCGGCCCGATTGAAAGCAGAATAGCGACAGCAATTTTAGCCAAGATAATCAGCATGGCGGCATAGCCTGTTAAAGCCAATGCCCCAAACCAGATCACTGCGGCATGAAAGTATTTTCCTAAATCGGACCAGCCAGCCCCTTCCAAAATATCACTGACAATATCCATGGCTCGGTCATAAAACTGGGAGAGGATGGTGTTGGCGGATGTATCGTCTGTTGCGACCGCATTCGGTGTTGCGTTCGCCGCGCCCGTCATGATTTGGCCGGCTACATCGGAGGGCAGATCAGTCGCCATATTATAAACAAGAAGGAAGAACGTATCCCACTCGGTTGCGATTAAGAGGAGAACGATGATCTTTAAGGTATTTACGATTAAGTCTGTTGCGGCAAAACGGCCGGAAATAATGACTTTATATCCGAATACGGCAATAAAGATGATGAACATCAATCGCCAGAGAAGCTGAACAGTAGGTGTCAGGCTTCCAAACGCACCTTGGACGAATGCGAGAATGACACTATCAATATTGTTGATGAGAGCCTCGATCATTCTTGTTTCTTGCTCCAATCACCCCAGAGGTTCTTGCTGTCTTCATGGGCTTTTTTGCGCGCTTCATCATGCAGACGCTCAATAATGAGATCAATTTCGCTCCAACGCTTGATGGCTTTGACATTACGGGCAGAAATATCGCCTAATCCCGCCTCTTTAAGAGAAATTGCGATAAGGGAAGCACGATCTTCACATTCTTTATATTTTGAGCCGTTTGCGCTTAAAGAGTCAGGGTTTGCCCACATCTTGCCGCAAAAGCTTTTATAGGTTTGGCTTTCGAATATTTTTTGCGCGAGCGTGTTTGTCTCAACATCCTGCAAAGGATTGTCGCCCTGGATGCAAGCACTCAAAGATAATGATGTTAGGGCAAGAAGAAGGACTTTTCTCATGAATGATCCTTTGATTTTTGATCGTTCAAGAGCGCAACATTGATAGGAAGCGGATCACAAGGATTGCTGGACAAACTGGCTGTTTTCTTATTGCCACAAGGGGCTTTCTTTTCGCTGTAATGCGAGCAGCCCGAAACGCTAAATGCAATTAGTACAAATGAGAGGGTCAGTAGTTTTTTCATGTGTTTTCTCCTTAGTCTGGGAATTGAATCGCCTGCCTTGCGAGTTCAGGGTCATATTGGTTAAAGGTTGCCGCGCGGCGGTTTTCCATGAGCTGCGTGTTGTCAATCGATGAGTTTTGCTGAATTTGAATGGCATTCAGGCGCATAATTTCATTCATCAAAATGCCGTTTTCAGCCGCAATCCGAGCGTTTAAATCAACCGATGCCTTTAAATCATCACTATTGTTCAGCTCGCTTAGCAAAGATTCATAAGTCTGCATCCGAACAGGGATATTGTTGTAAGCCTGTTCACTGGCTGCGATTGCGGCATAGGTCGTGCCGGTTCTGCGATCAATGGCTTTGGCGACTTGGCCGCTTGGATCAGAGGCCATAATTGTTGCTCCAGATAAAGGATCAAATTCATTATAAAGATTGCTATAAATGTTTTGCGTCCCAAGAGCGCCATTAGGAATAGGCGCGCCGTTAATCATATTGAGAGTGTCCTGCCAGGTATTGGGAAGATATTGACGAAGTTGCTGTTCAAAAACCCCGTTCGCTACATCGCCCATATTGCGCGTGCCGGTAATGGCATCGGCTTGGCGGACGGCTTCTTCGAGCTGATCAATCTGATTGGCATAGTCATCGGCCATAGCATCAAGCTGGGCGATAAGCTGCGCGTATCCAGAGGCATCATAAACAGGGATACCTTGCGCCTTTGAATGAGTGGATGTGAAAAGCATCAAGAGTGTAACACTGACTGCGATGAGGAATTTATTCACGTTTGGGTTCTCCTTTGAATAAAAAGCCCAAGCCAGTCTTCGGGGTTAGGGCTGGTTTCAGAGATAATTTGATCCATGAGATTGACGCTTTCCGTGCGTCCTGACAAAACGGCGATAAAATCATCCATGCCGCTCAAATCAAGACGGGCAATCACGGAGTCACTGCCATGTTTAATTAGAAAGCAGCGAGATTCCGGCGACATTTCACGAATGAGTTTCAGTTCATGGTGGGTCAGACCAAAGCCTTTGCAGTAATCTTCTTCGGATGCCTTATTATTAGGCAAGAATATCTGTGTAGGAGATTGTTCGATGATGGTATCACCCACATCGGAATTAAGGGCATCTCGCACCGATTGGGTAGCAAAGCCCAGAATACCGTTTTGCTTACGGATTGTTTTCATCCAGTCTTTGATACGGTAGGTGAAAACAGGATCATCGAGCATTTTCCAGCCCTCATCGAGCATAATAATGGTCTTTTGCCCGTCCATGAGCGCCGAAATTCGATGAAAAATATACATGAGCCATGGTGCGCGTGAGGCGGCATCATCTAAAATAGACGTAAGATCAAAGCCTAGCGTGGAATTGCCAAGCGAAAGTGTGTCTTCTTCATTATCAAAGAGCCATGCTTTTTCGCCCCCACTGTGCCATTTGGCTATTCGCGCTGATAGGGAATATGCATGCCCAGTGTCATAGCCTGCCAAAAGCTCTGAAAAATAGCGAAGCCGCCTGTGTTCAAAT
>PFTR01000040.1 GCA_002789675.1 Alphaproteobacteria bacterium CG_4_9_14_3_um_filter_47_13
TGTAGAAGAAATTTACGCAATGGCGGCATAATTGTTGAAACGGGATTCCACCTTAAAAACGCCGCCAACCTGTCCAACAAAGTAGGACCACCTCTTTGATCTATTTGAAAAAATTGTTTTAATTGAAACAGTTTTATTATTTTTTGCTGTAATATGTAATTCTTTTGGAGTGCCTTCAAAATCTAACGCTAGAAGTTGATGTGAAGATAATGTGGTGCTATTGCGGAGATGACTGTAAATAGCTTTATCACGTTTGCTAAAGGGTAGGGGGTTTATATATCCTAAAAACGTATTCATCTAAATTTAAAAGCCTTAATTATTTTCATAATAAAAACTTACTTTATTTAAGGAGGTATATGCAATAAAAAAATGATAATTTTCTGCTTATTGTAAAAAAATCCAATGATTTTATAGTGTTTTCTTCCCTGTCAGGGCGCTGATAATACCGTGGAAGGTACGGGCTTCCTGATCGGTCATTTCGGCGCGGGTGAGCAGATTGCGCAGATTACGGATCATGATTGGTTTATGGCCGCCGGTGCGGAAAAAATGGTGCGCTTCCAGTTCGGTTTCCAGCCGCTCGAACAATTCCAGAAGATGGGCGTGTGATACGGGTGTATTTTTTTCGCTTTCCTCTCGTATGGCCTGAGGCACGGGTGCCTGTTCTTTTTGTCGGTGCCATTCATAAGCAAGAAGCAGTACGCTTTGTCCGAGATTGAGCGAGGAAAAATCCGGATTAACGGGAACGGTAATAATGGCATGGGAGAGCGCAATATCATCATTATCCAGTCCCGAGCGCTCTGCCCCGAAAAGAACGGCAATATTCTGGCCAGCAGCGCGCCGTTCATGCATATCTTCAGTGGCCGTAGAAGGTGTAAAAACAGGTTTGATCATATCGCGCCGCCGTGCTGTGGTGGCATAAATATAATGGCATTCTTCGAGAGCCGTAGCCGTCTTTGTATAAACGGGAACAGGCGGCATTTTTTCAAGCGCCCCGGCGGCATTGGCGGTGGCACTGGCGCTCGGCCAGCCGTCACGGGGATTGACAAGCCGTAAGTCTGTTAAACCGAAATTCAGCATCGCACGTGCCGCTGCCCCGATATTCTCGCCCATTTGCGGGTTTACAAGGATGATGGCAGGCGATATTTCATTCTTATGGGCGGTCATGGCAGTCAGTATGGCTAGGGATTAATCTTCAGTGGCGGCAATGGCATCCATGGCAATGCTGTAGCCAAGGGGCAAAGCGGCCACCTGAATGACGCTGCGGGCGGGTTTATGATCGGGGAAATAGGATGTGTAAATGGCATTGACGCGCTTGCCAAGGCTGATATCCGTTAGATAGACCGTGAGGCGCAAGGTTTTGTTCATGGCACTGCCGGACGCTTCCAGAACAGCTTTGATATTATCAAGAACAAGGGCGGTCTGCTCTTCTATGTCAAGAGATAATGGTTCGCTGTTATCAGCAGGAACGGGAAGCTGCATGGCGACATAAACAAGATGATTGTGACGGACAGCCTGTTCATAGGGGCCAAGCGGCGCGGGGGCAGTATCGGTGCGTGTATATTCCATGAGAAAGAGAATGGTCTGAAAAAAACACGAATGCAAGAATGATGTTTGTTTATTGATAGGAACGATAGGGTTTTATCGTGGAGGAAGCCGCGATTTTTCCGAAAGAGCAGCCTGTGCTACGGGTCATGGCCGGATTTATAAAGACAGGCTGTCCCGAATTTCCGGAACATCCGGCGGCCATTTTAAAGATTTTATGGGCGCTGCCGGAGAGTGCATGGCCGACCGTTTCGACATAGGGCGTATATTGACCGCTGAAGGTCTGGACAACGCCGGATGCGGCCTGTGAGATATCGCTTGTGGTGGCCTGTCCTTTATAAAAGGCCATTCCGGTATTGAAGAGAAAAATAGTGGCGGGCATTAGCAGAAACAGTGTCCAGAAACTGTCAAATCTGTTGGCTGTTTTTACGATAGTGCGCATTGATTTTCCCCTATCATTCAAGATTACAGGAAAATCTTTAAATGCAGCCTAAGTTATGATTGCATTTTATCTAATTTTTTAGAATATTGATTTACATTGAAAGCGTGGTGGCGCTCTCTGTTTTTGGAGGTTTCCGGGCATATCGTTCTTTCATATCCCCGAATTCCTTGAGAGTTTGATGCTTCATAGTTTTAATGCCCTGATTGTAATCATCGTTGTTTTTCAGTGTCGGCGGCGCGCCATATTGACCGGATTTGTTATAAAGGGTCGATAACAGGGCGGATTCATCTTCATCTGTCAATGAACGATTATAGGTATCATATGTGCGCTCATTGCCATGACGCAGGATGATGGTTTCCGGTCTGTTCATTTGTTGTTGCGTTTCAAGGGAAAGAGTATCTTTGTAGGTGTTATCTTTTGTTTCAGGGAAGAGGCTGATGATCATGGTTCGGGAGGGAATCTTCTTTGTCAGAAGGCTATGCATGGACTCATGATAAGGATACTTTTTGTTATGATCCCCGGCGATATGATTGCGGCCTGTCTGGACAATCACTATTGGGCTTATTGGCTCATGTATAATATCCAGAATCTCGTTTACCATAAAAAGATTGCGCATATATATGCCTTTATGGTTTCCTGTCGTTTTGATGAACTCCTGATTCTCGGGATCATGTTTTTTGATGAGACGGTCTGTCGCCGGGTCAGAGCGATTCAGATACTCATTGTCTGTACTTGCTGCATCAATCAGGCGTATCGGTATGTTTTCTTTCAGCCAGTATTGAAAGCTCTCATAGTATGTTACAGGCGAGTCCCCCCATCTTGAAGAAGCATGAGCCAGAGTTTGCAGCCTATGGTAATCATCCGGGGTTTGTATTTTTATTCTGGCAAGGG
>PFTR01000010.1 GCA_002789675.1 Alphaproteobacteria bacterium CG_4_9_14_3_um_filter_47_13
TTCTTCATTTTCATTTTGTACCTCATGCTCGTTTGCATGAAATGATTCTACAGGATTTTTACAGTCTTTTGCAGAGGGTTCTATAGCTCATCAGTTCATCACTGCGTTTGGTCACGGCATATAAAGAGTGGGGAAGATTAACAGGATCATCTACGGCAAAAGGAAGCTTTTCATTTCCTCCATAAACCGAGGAGGAGGAGG
The DNA here is from genome assembly GCA_002789675.1 of Alphaproteobacteria bacterium CG_4_9_14_3_um_filter_47_13. Lineage (GTDB taxonomy): Bacteria > Pseudomonadota > Alphaproteobacteria > Micavibrionales > Micavibrionaceae > UM-FILTER-47-13. The sequence continues at coordinate 202 of PFTR01000010.1, forward strand.
CATAGACAAGATGCTCGAAATTATCGGTATGACGGCACATTTCCAGCACGGTTAGATGCCCCATGCAGTTGCTGCTGATGTAAGTATAGGGATCAATCAGGGAGTGCCGTACACCGGCCTGTGCCGCCAGATGGATCACACGCCGGAACGCGCCATGATCCTGCCATAGCGCTTCCATGCCTCCGCGATCGGAAATATCCAGTTTGACAAAAGTAAAATTCCCGAATTTTTCAAGTTGCGCCAGCCGCGCCTGTTTTAGTGAAATATCATAATAATCATTCAGATTATCAATGCCGACAACTGTTTCCCCGCGCTGTAAAAGCCGTAGTGTTGTATGAAACCCTATAAATCCGGCAGCACCTGTTACTAGAAGGGGCATCTCCATTGGTTAAAAACCTGCTTTTCTATTCTCTTGTTGCGTTTGGCGGAGAAGGAGGGATTTGAACCCCCGATGAGCGTAAACCCATACCGCATTTCGAGTGCGGCGCATTCAGCCTCTCTGCCACTTCTCCCCTTACGTCTGATGGTGATAGCAAAGTTAGGGGGGAATTTCAATCTCTGGATAGGAGAAGGCTGTAAAGAAAGAGTGTTATATTTTTCCGGAAGAGGAAAACATTCTATGACATGTTGTTGCGTCAGGATTCACGGCGTATATTCGTGCCATGACAAATATAAACGCCATACAGGACGCACTTCAGATGAAAGTGCCGCAGTGCCGGAGAACGCCGGAGGATGTTTTATCCTCTGTTTTCGGTTATCATACGTTTCGCGGGGAACAGAAAGACATTATCGAAAGCGTCATTGCCGGACAGAGCTGCTGTGTGTTAATGCCGACCGGAAGCGGGAAGTCGCTATGCTACCAGATTCCTGCACTCTGTCTGGAAGGGACGGGTATTATTATCTCGCCCCTGATTGCTTTGATGGAAGATCAGGTGATTGCCTTGCGGGAGTTGGGGATACGTGCGGCAGCAATACATTCGGCGCTTGAATATCCGCAATTAAGCGCGGCGCTGGATGATTTGCGGGCGGGCGTACTTGATCTGGTCTATATTGCGCCCGAGCGGCTTGTCCATGAAGGGTTTCTGGAGATACTGGACCGGATCCCTCTGGCACTTTTTGCCATTGACGAGGCGCATTGTATCTCGCAGTGGGGACATGATTTCAGACCGGAATACCGCCAGATTTCTCTGCTGCGGACGCGCTATCCCGAAGTGCCCTGTATTGCGGTAACCGCCACAGCCGATACGCCGACCCGTAAAGATATTGTGGAGCGTCTTGCGCTGCCCAAACTTTATGTTGCCGGATTTGACCGTCCGAATATTTCCTATGATGTCAGGATCAAGGATAATCCGCGCCGGCAGTTTTTACAGTTTTTAAAAAGCCGCAGGCCGGATGAAAGCGGGATTGTTTATTGCCTGTCACGGCGCAAGGTCGAGGAAACGGCAGGCTGGTTGTGTGAGCAGGGTTATACGGCGCTGCCCTATCACGCACGGCTTGATAAGGAGATCCGCGCCAAAAATCAGGCGCGGTTTCTGAAAGAAGAAGGTATTATCATGGTGGCCACGATTGCCTTTGGTATGGGCATTAACAAGCCTGATGTGCGTTTTGTGGCGCATCTTGATTTACCGAAAAATATTGAGGCCTATTATCAGGAAACCGGACGGGCAGGGCGTGACGGGCTGCCCGCTGCCGCATGGATGGTTTATGGTTTGCAGGATCTGGCGTTGCAGCGGCAGATGCTAGAATCTTCGGATAGTCCGCCGGAGCAGAAAAAGATCGAGCGCCAGAAACTGAGTGCTTTTATGGGTTACTGTGAAACGGCAGGTTGCCGCCGTCAGGTTCTTCTGCATTATTTTGATGATTATGGCGCGCCGTGCGGAAACTGTGATACCTGTCTTAATCCCCCGGACACAATTGAAGGGACGATGGCCGCGCAGAAACTTTTATCCTGTATCTACCGTACCGGACAGATCTTTGGCAGCGGCCATATTATTGATGTGCTGCTTGGAAAAGAAAACGAGCGGATGCAAAAATTCGGGCATACGGCGCTGAGTACCTACGGGATTGGCACAGAGCATACAAGTCGTGAATGGCATAGTCTGATCCGCCAGATTGTAGCGCAGGGGCTGATTTATGTGGATATGGACGCGCATGGCGGTCTTAAAATCTCCGAACGGGGGAGAGCGTTTCTAAAAAACAAGGATAGCCTTAAACTGCGTATTGACCGGAATGTGTCCAGAGAAACGGGCACGTCATTTGGAAGAGGGCAGAAAAGAGATCCGGTTTCAACGCTTGAAAATCCTGAGGATCAGGCTTTGTTTCAAAGTTTAAAGTCTCTGCGTCTGTCTATTGCAAAAGAACAGAATGTTCCGCCTTATATTGTTTTTCATGACAGAACGCTGATGGATATGGTGGTTAGAAAACCCGCAACCCTTGAGGAAATGGGAGTTGTTCCCGGTGTGGGGCAATCAAAATTACTGAAATATGGCGCAATTTTTCTGAAAGAGCTTCTGGATCAAAAATAAGTCTATTTCTTCCAAAGGAGAAGCTCCCTCTTGCCAGAACGCATTATACCCTATATTTTTCTATGATGAGACATCACAGACATAACAACCATACGCTATTTCATACTCCGAAAAAAATTGTTCCACCGAAGAAAAGATGGCGGATTGGTTCTATACTTTGGATAGCATTCAAGCGTACCTGTATGGTGGTCGGGGCAATGGTACTGCTGAGCGCGGCTCTGGGGACAACCCTGTCTGTCTTTGCCGTGAACAAGATGGAAAATCCTGCTCTTCCGAATGAAATGGTTCTTTATTTGCCGTTAAAGGATGCCTTTGTTGAACATGAGAACACAGGAGGTGCTTTCGGATTACATGAGAAAGCTCTTGTCCTTCGTGATGTGGTCAATGCACTGGATCGTGCGGCCATGGACACACGTGTCAAAGGCTTTGTAATGAAGCTGGAAGGGGCGGTTCCGAGCCTTGCCCATAACGAGGAATTGCGGACGGCCATCATGCGTTTTCGTACCAGCGGCAAGTTTGCCTTTATTTATGCGCCAGCCTATGAAAGCCTTGGCGCTTATTATCTCGCCACTGCTTTTGACCAGATCTGGCTGCAGCCGATGGGGATTGTCTCGGTTCCCGGAATTAACATGGAAATGCCTTATGCCCGTACGGTTCTGGATAAAATCGGAATTGAACCCCAGTTTTTTGCGCGGAAGGAATATAAAAATTTCTTCGAGAGCCTGACCAGCAGCGAAATGTCGCTGGAAACCCGCGAAGTGATGACGGCACTTGCCAGTGATATTAGCAGCCATCTTTTTAAGGAAATCGCAATAGCGCGGAATATGACGGATCAGGAGGTCAGGGCGCGGATTGATAAAGGACTGTTGACGGATGATGAGGCGCTTGCAACAGGTCTGATTGACAGGCTGGATTACAGTGATAATTTGAGCGCCGAGATCAAAGAACAGGTGACGGGAAACCCTGATTCTGATGACAAGATTTTTGCAACGATGAATATCTATATCAAGCAGATGAAAAAAGAGAAAAAGCTTACTTCTGATATGGCGGTATCTAAAAAACCGAAAGTGGCACTTATTTATGCTGCCGGAAATATTATCCAGCGTGATGAAAAAGGCGCCCTGGCGGCTGCTGAAAATATTATTCCGGTGATCCGCGAGGCTGCCGATGATGACAAAATCAGCGTGATTGTTCTACGCATTGATAGTCCCGGTGGTGATCCGGTTGCGGCAGAAGCCATTCGCCGTGCGCTTGTGAAAGCAAAAGAAAATGGCAAAAAGATTGTGGTTTCCATGGGAGCGGCTGCCGCTTCGGGAGGATACTGGATTGCCGCTGATGCTGATTATATTTATGCACTGCCCACGACATTTACAGGCTCGATCGGTGTGACAGGGGGAAAAGTTTCCCTGAAGTCAATGTGGGAGAATATCGGAATTGAGTGGGATCGTGTTCAGGTTGGAGAAAATGCGGGTCTGTGGTCGCTGAACCATCCTTATTCTCCATCGGAAGCGGCGCGGATGAATGCAATGATGGATAATGTCTATAATAAATTTATTGCGCTTGTTGCGAACGGGCGCGGTATGACACTGGAGCAGACAGATAAGATTGCTGGCGGTCGGGTCTGGACGGGTGCGCAGGCGGTGGATGCCGGTCTTGTGGATGCGCTTGGCGGACTGGATGCTGCGCTTGATTATGCCGCTATATTGGCGGGTGTAAAAAATCGCAGTGATCTGGATGTTCTGATGATGCAGGAACCGAAAACGACTTTTGAAAAACTTGTCGAACTTCTCGAAACACAGACAATGATGAGCGGATTTTTTCATTCCAATCAGGCGTTATTTGAAACTGTTGCTGCGGGTCTACGAAGTGTTACGTCTTCGGGATACGAAGGGTTTCTTGTAAGGTAACGTGAATTTCTCCGCCATGCTCGATCCAGCCGCAGCGCATGATTTTTGTGGTCTGGGCGGCGGCGATATAACCGTTTTTATCAACCACAATGAAACCCCCTTCCCCTTTGAATTTTTCTGTGAGACGGATTAGCGCCGCCATTGCGGCTTCCGAGGCATCCATATTTTCGCGCTCAATTAAAAAGCCGATATAACCTGCCAGAACCGTACGGATAAAATGCTCTCCAATCCCTGTGCAGGATATCGCCCCGCTGTCATTATTTGCAAAATTTCCGGCACCGATTAATGGGGAATCACCAATCCGCCCCGGCATTTTGGCTCCCCAGCCACCTGTTGAAGTCGCCGCAGCAAGATTGCCTTTTAAATCGCGCGCAACGGCTCCGACAGTGCCATGCTTTTTGTTTTTATCAATCAGAGAAGATGCTTTTTCTTGTGCATCTTTAAAATATTTCTGTGTCACCATCGGAACATTCTGCATTTTGGCAAAGGCTATTGCGCCTTTTCCCGATAACAGGATATGCGGTGTTTTTTCCATCACAAGCCGTGCCAGATCAACCGGATTTTTAACATTCAGAACAGCCGCTACAGCGCCAGCTTTTAATGTTTTTCCATCCATAATGGCGGCATCAAGTTCATATTGTCCGGCGCTATTGGAAACAGCACCATAGCCAGCATTAAAAAGAGGACAGTCTTCCAGCATTCCGACACAGGATGTCACAGCGTCTATTGATGAACCCCCGCGTGCCAGTATCGTTCTTCCCCGCTCAAGAATATCATGGAGTGTCTGTTTGACGACTGTTTCACTTTCTCTTGCTTTTTTTATTGTGCCTCCGGCTCCGCCGTGAATGGCCAGACTAAAAGATTCTTTTGATTTTTTTATCATCGGCTTTTTCTTTCTTCTGATCCCTGAACATATGCTGAAGTGTTGCTTCCAGATCCGGCCATCCCATTATAATATGATCCGGCCCTATATTATGCTCCAGCACGGCAATGGCAGCATTGAGGGTATAAGCAATTGGCTGGATATCACAGGGTAAATAAAGTTCGGCAGCCAGCGCAGCCTTCACATCCTTGTGACGGTCTCCGATATACCAGATCACATCGTTTTTCTCCGGCGGACGTGTCATCTTTTTCAGGGCTTCGAGAATAGGATCAGGATAGGGCTTCGGGCGGGTGATATCCTCGCGGAAGATTGTAATTTCGAAATATTTATCAAGATCGAATTTGCGCAGGACATCGTGTCCATAGCCTTTTCCCAGACCATTGCTGATAATCCCCATCGGAATATGATTGGCTCTGAGAAGATCAAGAATATCGTATATTCCGGGGCAGGGCTCGACGATCTCTTCAATTTCCTTGCGCCGGAATTTATGCATGGCGCGGTGAACCAGAAGCTTTTTTCGCTTGCCATCACGAAACTCGACAAGGGGCGGACTCTGGATTTTGCGGTTAAACATCCATGAAAAGAAACGGGCGCATTTATGCGAAAAATCATCAATCCGCTCCAGAACATGTAGCAACAGCGGATTGATATGACGGATCACTGTGCCGTCCATATCAAAGAGAACAATAGTGGGTTTTTGCAGACTCATTCAATCAAACAGGTTGTCAATTTCATTCTGGGATGTCAGTTCACCGCCCACGGCTTTTTCGGTGGCCTCTTTCTGGTTAACAGCAATATTGACACCAAGTTTTTCCAGTGTGGCGCCAAGGCGGTCTTCAATTGTATGAAGATTTTCTAATGTTTTGCGGATACGCTGTCCTGCCAGATCCTGAAACGTACAGGCCATTAGAATGTCCTGAACATCTTTTGTGATGCTTTCCCGTAGAACCGCACGCGACTTTTCGTCATCCCAGTCCTTTTCTTTTTCGACACGCTCCGCAATACGATCCGCCGCATCAAGAATTTTGTTCGCAGCATTTTCCGTGGTCTCGATGACAGCCTCCAGATCGACTCCGGCATTAGCAGGTGTCAGGGCGTTTCCATGAAAGGAAATAGCGCTCAGTGCTTCCATGATTTCTCCGAAACGGCTTATGATACTGCCTTCGGTCATGTCCATTTGCTGGGACGTGGCGTTGACTTCCATCGAGAGTTCGTCAAACCGTCTTGAAATAAATTTCTGCAGTGTCTCTAACTGGTTCTGCATTGTTAATATGGTTGTGTCCAGATCATTCTGGATCGTGCCAGTTTCCATTAGCTTTTCGGCTATTTTCTTATTTGAATCCTGATTTTGCATTCTGTTTTATGAACCTTTGAATTATTTATCGAACCCTCATATCAGATTATAGAAGGGAAACTCTTAATAAAATACAAAAAGATGAATACTTCCAGCCATTTGCTTTTATTACGTGAAGTCAGTATACGGAATATTAAGGACTGCCCCTTATAAATAAAACAGGTCATCACTTTAACTCATTTTCATATTGTATTACAAGGAAATAGGAGATGCGGGTATTATTTTTAAAAATAGCGGGGATTGTTCTTTGGAGCCTGTTTTTATTTGCCCCGTTTGTTGCCAGAGCGGATACCGGGTTTAATGTTTATCTGCCACTCGAGATCCGTTCCGGGCAAAAAACGGGACGTGAAATTTTTTCTCTCCAGAACGGATCCGGTTTTAATCCGGGAGATAAAGAAAGTCATGAAATTCCTGCCGGCAGCAGGGGGCTGTGGCTTTTAAGACTGAAAGCCGAAAGAGACAGTATCTTTACACAGGAACAGACAGAAAATCTCTTTCAGAACCAGTTGCAACATGGGGACGGCGAATATCGCGGATCATATAAGTTTGGTATCGGTTTGAATTATATTTTCTGAATGAACAAGCAGGAATGCGATGATGAATAGATCAGGATTTTAATGAATTTCTGTCAAAAATATGCTGTAATATTTCATGGCTGTGAAAATAAATATTTATACCAATCCTGCCGGTTTAAAACATGATACGGGTCCCGGACATCCGGAATCTCCGGCACGGCTGGAAGCTGTACTGTCTTTATTCGGGCAGGCACCGTTTGATGTAGTGCCGCTTTTAAAATGCCGGGAGATGGAACTGTCTCCGTTGCTTTATGCGCATTCCCGGAATTATATCGACTCTATAGCGGAGATGACTCCGGATGAGGGATACCGATATCTTGATGCAGATGTCATTATGTCTCCTGATACGTGGGAAGCGGCTGTGACGGCGGCCAATACATTATGCCGTGCGGTTGATGATGTGATGGCGGGGGATTGTGACCGTGCCTTTTGTGCTGTCCGTCCTCCGGGACACCATGCCATGCCGGATCAGGCTATGGGGTTTTGTTTCTTTGGCAATGTTTTTATCGGGGCGCGTCATGCGCAGGAAAAATATGGGATCAAACGCATCGCCATTATTGATTTTGACGTTCATCACGGCAATGGCACGGATGCAATGACGCGGGGAGCGGAAGGAATATTTTTTATCTCTTCGCACCAGTCGCCATTCTATCCCGGAACCGGTGACCCGCGTGATGATCAGACAGGGAAAATCCTGAACATTCCTCTTAGCGCTGGTGCCGGATCAAAGGAATTCCGCTCTGTATATGAGGCACAGGTTTTCCCGGCTCTTGAAGAATTCAGGCCGGAATTGATGATGATTTCTGCAGGATTTGATGCGCATCATGATGATCCTCTGGCCTCTCTTAATCTGGATGAGCACGATTATTTGTGGGTGACAGAAAAATTGGCGGCGCTGGCAGAAAAATATTGCGGTGGCAGAATAATCTCCACTCTGGAAGGCGGCTATGATCTTAAGGCGCTTCAGGCCAGTGTTGCGGCCCATCTACAGGGTCTCATGTAAAAACTCTTTGATAACGGATAATTTCTTTAAATTTCAGTCACTGCGCTATAAGATGGGAACATCTTAAATTTTTTATTATAAAGGCGTGGTGACGCATGGCGTTCTGGCACAAGAAAAAAGACGGGAATAAACAGGAGCTGCAAGAGCAGAAACCTGAAGACTCTCCGGTCGTAGAAAACATCGTTTCTACGAGTGAAGAGAAAGAAAGCTCAGGCTGGATTTCGCGTCTGGGACAAGGACTTTCAAAATCTTCTGTCAGGCTGGGGCAGGGGATTACCGATCTTGTGACCAAGAAAAAACTCGATCAGGAAATGCTGGACGAGCTGGAAGATCTTTTGATTACCGCTGATCTGGGGCCTAAAACGGCGGCGCGGATTGTCGCAGAGTTTGGCAGGGATCGTTTTGGCAAGGATATTTCGGAAGAGGATATCAAACGGGCGCTGGCGACGCAGATTACAGCCATTCTGGAACCTGTTACGCAACCTGCTGCCTTTCACGGTCAGCAGCCTTTTGTCGTTCTGGTCTGTGGCGTGAACGGGGTTGGCAAGACAACAACAATTGGCAAGATGGCGTATGATCTTCATGTCACGCAAAAACGCTCTGTGATGATCGCGGCAGGGGATACATTTCGCGCTGCAGCGGTGGAACAGCTTGAAATCTGGGCGCAGCGGGCGGACTGCCCTCTGGTAAAAAAAGAGCTGGGCGCGGATGCGGCGGCGGTGGCGTATGAATCTTATGAGAAAGCCAAAAAGGACGGCGCGGAAATTCTTTTTATTGATACGGCAGGACGTCTGCATAATAAAGCCAATCTGATGGCGGAGCTTGAAAAAATCATTCGTGTTCTGAAAAAACAGGATGAAAATCTTCCTCATGCCGTACTTCTTGTTCTTGATGCAACAACAGGGCAGAACGCGCATGAACAGGTGCGTATTTTCAAAGACATGGTCAATATCACGGGTCTTATTGTTACAAAACTGGATGGCAGTGCCAAAGGCGGCGTGGTCGTCAGCCTCGCTGATACTTTCGGTCTTCCTATTCATATGATTGGTGTCGGCGAGAAAATCGGTGATTTGCGTCCTTTCAATGCGCAGGATTTTGCGAAGTCGCTGGTGGGGTTGCCGTGAGTAACGAAAAACCCGAAGATCTGACTATCAAACCATTCCAGTTTTACTGGAAGTCATTCTGGCAGTTTCCGAAGATGATGATTGCCATGCTGGTCATGGAAATTCTACAGGCCTGTATGCTGGTCTTGATGCCTTATGCGGTGCGGATGATTGTTCTGGCAGCAGAAAGCCATGATCCGGCAACGGGTGCGTTATGGAACAGTTTGCGGGAACCGTTTTTATTTCTTGTGGTGCTGTCAGTTCTGATGATGGTTTTTAGCAGGATCAGCGGCGTGATCCTTCTGTTTGTCGCGCAGAAAATAAGGCGGATGCCGCGTATCTGGCTTTTTGAGCACCTTCTTGGCCATAGCATGAATTATTTTTCCAACCGTCATAGCGGGGCGCTTGGCGCAAAAATCCATGATGTAACCCATGGCATGGCGATGGCCACATGGACGTTGCTCTTTGATTTTATTGCGCTGTTTATTCTGTTTTGTGCCAGTGCGGTAACGGTGGGGCTGGTGTACTGGCCTTTAGGGGTGATTATTCTTGCATGGGGCGTGGTTTATGCGGTGGTCATATCGTCTCTGACGGTTCCCCGCATTTACTGGATCGAGCGTGTCTCGCGGGAACGGTCGCAGATTACAGGTCGCATCATTGATTCCGTTTCCAATATTTTCTCTCTGAAAGCTTATGCGCAGTCCGGCTATGAACAGGGTCTGCTTGAAAATCTGATGGAAGATGAAGAGCGCTCTGTCATGAAATACGGATTGTGGGGCGAGGCGATTCACTGGACGCATTTTATGCTGACCATTATATTGATTGTCGGGAGTGTTTTTTTTGCGATTGGCAGTTTTGAAAAGGGACATATTGATCTGCCAACCATTAGCTATCTGTTTACACTGGTTCTTATCCTGAGTGGCAATGCCCGTCACCTGACCTGGAGTTTGCAGGCTTTCATGGAATATGTCGGCCAGATCCGCGATGGTATCCACACAATCATGCGGGAGCATGAAATCAGCGATACTGAAGGCGCCCGGCCGCTGGTGATCGAGAAGGGTCATATCAGATTTGACCATATTCATTTCGGTTATAAGGGACAGCAGGACAGGCCTGTGATCAAGGGACTGTCTCTGGATATTCCGGCAGGGCAGAAGCTGGGGCTGGTGGGAACATCGGGGGCAGGGAAAAGTACGCTGGTCAGTCTTTTGCTACGCTTTTATGAACTGGAAGAAGGCACAATTACCATTGATAATCAGGATATTTTCAAGGTCAGGCAGGATAGCCTGCGCGAAGTTATTTCGGTGATTCCGCAGGATACCTCCCTGTTTCATCGCTCGTTGCTGGATAATATCCGCTATGGCTGCCAGAATGCGACAAAGGAGGAGGTGATTGCTGCCGCCCGGAAAGCGCATGCCCATGAATTTATCAGTACATTACAGGACGGCTATGAAACCCTTGTCGGGGAACGGGGACTGAAACTATCCGGAGGGCAGCGCCAGCGTATTGCGATTGCCCGTGCCATTCTTAAAAACGCACCGATTCTTGTTCTGGATGAGGCCACTTCGGCACTGGATAGCGAAAGTGAAATGCTGATACAGGAAAGCCTGCAGGAATTGATGAAGGGTAAAACCGTGATTGCGATTGCCCATCGTTTGTCTACCATCGCCCATCTTGATCGTCTTATTATTATGGAAGAAGGCCGGATTATAGAAGATGGAACGCATCAGGCGTTGCTGGAGAAAAGCGGTCTTTATGCGCGGCTCTGGACAATGCAGTCTGGAGGCTTTTTAGGAGTGGGAAAGTAGGTAGCTATTTTTCTTTAAAAAGAAAATGCATATAAAATACACGTAATATAATTACTGAAATTTTAATAGAACAATGTTTTTATTTCATCATATGAAAATTATCTTGCTGGTTTGTTCTAATTTATATTCCGGGTCGATTAAACTTACTTTTTTTGCCTGTTTCAGGTTTATTAAACGCATGATTTTTTATCGGTAGAATCCATTATAGCTCGGACAAAGGGAGTAATGCCTTATGCTAGATCAAACTGTAAATCCTGTGGTGGAAGATATTACGGCTCAGGTTTCATCGCACCCTGAATTCAGCAATCATATGAAAGTGTTTCAAATTACCGATGAAGCAAGTGGTTTGAAAGCAAGGATTGCCATTCATAGTCTGATCGAAGGGCGTTCTCTGGGCGGATGCCGTCGCTGGGAATATGAAAGTGATGCGGCGTGGAATGCCGATATCTTGCGGCTTTCACGTGGAATGACCCGCAAATCTGCCGTTGCCGGTTTGCCTTTAGGCGGGGCGAAAGCGGCTATCAATCACGGCCATCCGACAGCAGCTATGATGCGCGCTTTTGGTCGCGGCATTGCAATGATTGAGACACAATTCGGGATGGTTTATATTACAGCCGAAGATGTGGGTATTTCGGAGGCGCTTTTAATTGAAGCCAAAAAGGAAACAGAACATGTGCGCGGTATTGCCCCTGTGCAGAAGGATGTTGAGCTGGCGGGCGGTGATCCGGGGCCTTATACGGCTTACGGGGTCTTTACCGGCATTAAAGTGGCTGTCAAATACCGTCTGGGAAAAGAGAGTTTGAAAGGCCTTGGTGTTGCCGTTCAGGGGCTGGGTGATGTTGGTTATTCTCTATGCGAATTTCTGCATAAAGAAGGTGCAAAACTTGTGGTGGCAGATCTTGATGGAGAGCGTTTGCAACGTGCTGTTGATACGTTTGGTGCAATGCCCGTGATGCCGCATGAGATTCTGTCAATGGATGTAGATGTTGTGGCACCCTGCGCTATGGGCGGTGTTCTTGATGAAAATATTAGAGCTCCTATTGTTGCAGGTTCCGCCAACAACCAGCAAAAAGACGAGATCAATAATGCCGAAAGCAGAAGCCTTAAGGAGAAAAATATTCTTTATGCACCTGACTATGTGATTAATTCCGGAGGACTGATTTCTGTCTATTATGAAGGCGAAACAAAAGAGCATGTCATGGGAATTATCAGCAAACAGGTCGAAATGACTCTGGACAGGATTTTTATGCTTTCGCAAAAAGAAGGGCTGGATACCGCAACCCTTTCCGATCAACTGGCAGAAAATCTGTTACAGGATAAAGTGTCATTCGAGACAGTTTTTATGGCACGGATGGTAGCATAACATTTTGATAATAAATTATTTTTTGTAAAAAGCAGGCACTGTGGTGTCCTGCTTTTTTTTCGAATTTATTCCAATTTTCTTTCAAAGAGTGAAAGAAAATTGGAAGCCTGCATGGCGTCTGAAGGGGCGATTTTCCTTTT
>PFTR01000163.1 GCA_002789675.1 Alphaproteobacteria bacterium CG_4_9_14_3_um_filter_47_13
AAAAAGCTGCTATCGGGGACTTTTGCAGAGCTTCCTATAATTATAAATTTATCTATATTTGCGTGCTAATACCGATTCGCTTTCACAGAGTGAATACGAATTGGAGGTTTGCGACCGCAAACCCGCGCGCGAGCGCGAAGCCTGCGTGGCGTGTGAACGCACGATTTGCCTTCTTTGAAGGCAAATCGGTATAACAATTGACAATTTAACAATATTTTCTTATAATAGAAAAATATTCGTAGAAAATCAGGCGCAAAATCGGAAAGCGTTATTTTCATATTTCGTACGTGCCGACATATTTTTCTTTAAAAAACGACAATCGAACTGAATACTTTCTCTGTTTTTATTCATAAAACGGGAAAATTCTCTTGTTTCAGACGTACACAGAGAAAGCAGTGACAAGAAGACGTGACGGAAATAACACCTGTACAGAAATGGTGCGGGACGCGCTTTAAGCTAAAAGAAAAACGTTCTAACGGGCTTCTTCGGCTTCTTTCTGCAATAAAATTGTTGCCGTTTCGATGATATTTTCAAGTTTTTGAAGTGTTTCTGCCGGATGTTCCCCCTGATGTTCCCCTTGATGTATGGGTGGTAAAAACTGGAAAATAACAGTTCCGGGTTTTTTGATCCAGCTTTTACGCGGCCAGAACATTCCACTATTAAGAGCCAGAGGAATAATTGGCATTTGAGTGGCCTCATAGATTTTTATGATCCCGCCTTTATAGGGTTTTTCTTTGGTCGTTTGCCACGGGTAAACACGCGTTCCTTGTGGAAAAATGATGATAGGGCGATTTTGCTTTTCAACGTTTTTTGCCCCTTCAATGATTTGTTGCGAGGCTTTTTTGCCTTGTGATCGGTTAATGGCAATAGGTTCGCTCCGGGCCAGAAACCAGCCCCAAAGCGGAATTTTCAAAAGCTCCTGCTTCAGAATAACGGCGGGATACTCGAAAAGAATGTGCAGTTTTAATGTTTCATAGGCGGACTGGTGTTTTGCAGCTACGATATAAGCGCCTTCCACGGGTATATTCTCACTTCCGCGCACTTCATAATCGAGCCCGATAATATGTTTTTCCAGAAAATAAACACTTTTGACAAAGCTGCGAATAATGACAAAGACACCTTGGCGCGGCAAAAACAGACCGGGCAGACACAGGATACAGGCCAGTGCCGTAATGCCGTAGAATGCGAGATTAAACAGAGTGGAGCGGAGAAATATCATATTTTCAAACAGGCCAGTTTTAACCGTAACAATGTATAAAGTGTTTTATTATATTCTCCTGCCACAAGAATCCAGTCTGTTTTTGGTGCAGGGATGGCGTGGGGGTAAAAATCTATTTCCGGCATTAAAGTTGTAAACTCAAGCCAGGCACGCGGCATGTGATAATCTGTGGTTAAAAGCAATGCTGATTGTACCGAAGCATCAGCCATCCAGTTTTTCGTTTCAACAGCATTTTCAAAAGTGTTATGAGCCTTGTGTCCAAGGATAATACAGCAGGGTAGATCCTGCGCATCCTTGCGCCAAAGATTTACAAGTTCCTGCGTTGATACTTTTTCGTTGACGCCGGAAATAAAAAGAGTGGGCGCTTTTCCTGAAGCAAAAAGATCAAGCCCCGAATTGATCCGGTCTGGCCCTCCTGTCAGAACGATGATGGAATCTGCTGTTCCGTGATAGGGAGCTGCCATGCCTTTAATATTTACGTAAAAACCGATAAACCCGGCCACCCAGAACAGGAGAACGGTCATAAAAATAATTGCTGTAAAACGAAACCATAAAAGCATGATGTGTAACTTAAGGCATTTTCCTGAGAACTTTAAGAACTGTTTGACGTGCTGCGAGGGCTGAAATCAAAGCCATGAAAACTGGCAATGTGGCGAGGACTCCTAGCTGGAGATATCCCATCCTGAAATCAGGCAGCAGACTTACTCCCATTTCGCCAGAAATCCAGCCAATGATAAGCAGGCAAAGCCCGCCGATTGCAACGCCACAAAGTCCCCCTTGAAAGGCCAGAGAGAGGGAGTGCCGCTGAAACTGGCGCGAGATATAACTGTCATGAGCGCCCATTAAATGCAAAAGCTCGACTTCTGCATGATAAACGGCCATGTGGGAGCGTACCGCCCCTGCCACGGCTGTAATGGTGGCCAGACCAATGACAAGCGCCAGAATAAAAGCTGCAAATTGGAGTGCGCCGGTAAAGCGCAGCAGATCCCCCAGCCATTCCTCGTGGGTATCAATACGTGCTGTCTTATGAATGGCTTTGATCTTCTTTTCAAGAATCTGAATGGTTTCGGGAGTCATTTCCTGCAACTCGGCAGAAATCAGGCCGGGAAGCGGTATCTTTCCCAGCATGAGATTTTCACCTAACCAGGGTTTTACTAATTCCCTGATTTCTTCATCTGTCATAATATGAGTGCGAAGAACGGCAGGATGACTGGTGAGAAGACTTTCAATTTTAAGGCCTGTTTTCTTTGTCTCTTCGGAAGACAGGATTTTCCCTGCCTCGTTTTCTGCAGGAATTTCAATTGTGACACGATTTTCAAGACCGGATGACCAGCGATCTGTCATTGCCGATAGTACAAAAGAGGCAGATAACGCCAGCAACGCAAGAAATGTCATCAGACCGATTAAAAGCGTTAAAAAACCCGTGCCGCCTGCTTTGTTCAGGGGCAGGTCATAACGGCGTCTGGTACGGGAAACACCGAGGGATCTTTCTCTGGCAAAAGGGTTCTGCATCAAAAGACCCCGTCAATTTTTTTTGATAACCAGTGTTTGGGCTCTTCCACCCGTAAGCCGCCATGATCAAGAACAAGTTTATTATGTTCAAACCGTTCAATCATCGTCTGGTCATGTGTGGCAATCAGGATCGTTGTGCCCATACGGTTAAGTTGCTCGAATAAATTCATCAGACGAAAACCGATCTCGCTGTCAAGATTTCCTGTCGGTTCGTCAGCCAGAAGAAGGCGCGGGCGCGTAATAACGGCACGGGCAATCGCCACGCGCTGCTGCTGGCCGCCGGACATGGTGTTTGGCAGAACATGCATATGGTCACCAAGTCCGACCCATTCCAGCAGTTCTTGTACATTATTTCGAATTTCGCTTTCTGCCTTGCCCTGAATCCGGAGGGGGAGCGCGACATTGTCAAAGGCAGACATATGGTTGAGCAGGCGAAAATCCTGAAAGACCACGCCAATACGTTGACGGATGGGAGCCAGTTCAGCCCGGGAGAGGCCGTTAATGTTCTGGCCGAACATTGTAATCAGGCCGCGTGTGGGACGGCGGCCAAGATAGATCAGGGTTAGCAAAGATGTCTTTCCGGCACCGCTGGAGCCGGTAAGAAAATGGAATGATCCCGGCTCCAGCGCAAAGCTGATGTCACTCAGTACCTCGGGGCCGATGCCGTATCGTAAACCTACATGCTCAAAACGAATCATTCGACCAGTGAAACCTCCCCGGGCGTGATCTGTCTGGCAAGAATATAAAGAAGTGACTGCGCTTTCTGATAGGCGTTTTCAATTGCATTTGCCGAAGCCAGAGCCTCGTTATATTTCTTTCTATTTGTCAGTATCTTTGAAATAGTGCGGTGTGCTTTATCGCGGAAAGCGCCGCTGTTGATGGCGGCAATGCTTTTCATGGCCTGATCAAAACGTCCGTGTTCGGCCTGAATCTCTGCAGATTCGCCATAGGCTTTATTGCGCAGGGCTTCGTTTTCCATGTCTGAGGCTGTTTTCATTGCGCCGTCATCATCCCCTGCAAAAGCCTGTGCCATGGCAATATAGGTGAGTGCAATCGCGTAGGAAGGGGGGTGATCGATTTTTTCAGCTTCGGTACGGAGTTTTGTAAAGAGAGATTTGTATTCTTCTTTCGAACGTTTCTGTTGGGCTGCAGCCATGCCGATACCGCGAATCGTCATGGCTTTGGTATCGGGATGTTCAATTTTGCCGATCAGGGCGATAGCGTTATTCTCCTGCATTTCATTGGCCAGTAACTTTGCAAGTTCGCGGTAAGTCTGGTCTTTCCAGTTCTGGTCGGTGATTTGTCCGGTAACATTTTCAAGTTGGCGCAGGAGGCAGCCTTTATCTTCGCCGGCGCAGGACACTTCTTTTTCCTGCGCGTAAGCGGGAAAAGAAATTAAAAATAATATTAATAGGGTTGTTACACTTCGCATCGGTTGCTCTTTTCTCTTTATCCTGTCAAAATTTATAAAGTACATAGCGCGTTTTCCAAAGGATATGTTTTTATCTCCATGATTTTAACCTGTGATCAGTGCCAGTCCCGTTATCTTGTCCCCGGCCATGCCATCGGTGCGGAAGGCAAGCGTGTGCGCTGTACAGGCTGTGGTCATGAATGGGTTCAGATGCCGGAGGAGGAAGCGCTGCCGGAATCTCCGGAAGAAAAAATTCAGGAAGAATCGGTAGAAGAGCGACCGCAGGAAATAGAACCGATTCCCGAATCGGTGAACCCCGAACCGGAAATGGCGGCTGTTTCAGTGATTTCCGGAAAAGCGGAGCAGAAGGCAGGTGGGCGCAAAGGGGTGTTTGCCGGATATCTGGCTGCCGCCATGGTCTTTTTTGTCATCGCGGGAGGGTTGATTGCCGCGCATGAGAGCATTGCCAGATACTGGCCGTCTTCGATTCTGTTTTATGATCTGGTGGGACTTCAGACAGAAATTGAGGGGGAAGACCTGATTTTTGACCAGCCCAAAGCCATTGTGGCTTTGAATAAAGACGGCGTGAATATTCTGACGGTCCAGGCCAATATTCTTAATTTATCCCGTAAGGTATCAAAAGTGCCTCTTATTCAAACAACCATGATAGGAACAGATGGCAGAATTGTGGATCGGTGGCTGACAGAACCGGAAAAAAATCTTATTGAAAAAGAAGGAGATATGGCTTTCAGAACCACCTATCCTGAAATTTCTGATGACGTGAAGGAAGTGAATATAAAGTTTATTCTCGGGACGGCTTTAAAAACAGAAAAAAGACACACTTTGAAAACTGAAGTGTCACATGAACGGGAGTCCCATCCTTAATATTTATTAAAAAATACAAGAATCTATTACCGAATTTATTAAGAGTTTAGACATGATTCGTTTATATTATAGGAGAGGTACAATGACTTATTTTTCAGGATTTATAAGTGTCTGACTACGAAATAGATAGCAAACTCAAGTCTTTGGCATTGGTTATTGATGACCATGCGGAATGGTTTGTCCGTGCGACGAAGCGTATGTTTTTTCCTCTGGATTTTAAGGGACAGGAAAAACTGGAAATCCCGGGAAGTTTTCAGGATTGGCTCAAGGAAGCAGAGCATTATGATTTTATGGATTCGGTGACATTAGAGGATCTTAAAAAATTATTTGAGGAACTGCATATCGTGGGAAAAGGAATCACCGATAAAGTTATGATGACCAATGAGCTGGTGACACTAAGCGAGTTTAATAACTTTACAAAACTGTATGAAAGTTTTGTTTCCAAATTGCGGCGTCTTGAGCATGACTGTGTCATGGTGGATAGCGGTCTTGACATTGATACAGCCCTTCGCAGTAAGTCTGCCATGGAAACTGATATTTCCCGGGAGCTGGAGCGCAGGGCACGGCGCGGGAATCCTTTTACATTGGCGCTGGCACGTATTGATAATTATGACGAGTTTAAAAATATTATTGATAAAGAACAGCATAAACAAATGATGGCAACGCTGGGCAGGCTCATCAAAAAATGCATTCGTTCTTTTGATGATGGCTATCGCAGTGGCGATCATGAGTTTATTATGAGTCTGAAACATGCCGAAGCCGTTGGCGGCACGGCAGCGGTCAATCGTTTGCGCAGTTTTCTTGTTGAGGAAAAAATAACGATCAAGGCCGAAGATCGTGAAATTCCCCTGACGATGTCCTATTGCGTGGCAGAGCCTGTTCCGGGGGATACTCTGGACGAACTTCTGGCCAATATGCGCCGTGACCTTGATAAATGGGACGAGGATGGCGATACCGCCCTTGAATATCAAGAAAAAAGCCCGTTGCAGCGTTTTATTGGTGATGGTGAGTAGAAAGTTTTTTACCTTTTACAATTACAGCCTTTTATAAAACGCTTATAAAACGCTTGTTTTTCGAGGGAAGTCGGGTAATCTCCCTGCAAGTCAAGTTATGATCTGCTTTAACGGGAGCCAAGGTGGCTATGAAACGTCATTCTGATTTTTCAAATTTGTATATTGCTGACCACCCTTTGATTTTGCATAAATTATCACTGATGCGGGAAAAAAACTGTCCACGTGTTCTGTTCAAGATGCTGCTCAAGGAAATCGGTATGTTAATGGGATATGAACTGACCCGGAATCTGCCTTTGACAACACGCCCGATCGAAACACCGATTATGACGATGGATGCGCCGGTTCTTGAGGGGCGCAAGCCTGTTATCGTCCCGATTCTGCGGGCGGGACTGGGGATGGTGGAAGGGCTTGAGGCAATTATGCCATCAGCGCGGGGTGGTCATATTGGTTTGTATCGTGATGAAGAAACGAAAGAGGCGGTAGAGTATCTTGTAAAATTGCCGGATACAGAAGGGAGACAGTTTTTTCTGGTTGATCCGATGCTGGCAACGGGACATTCATCGAAATATGCGATTGATGTTCTTGTGAAACGGGGCGTTAAGCCGGAGAATATTCGGTTTATGGTTCTGGTTGCCGCGCCGGAAGGTGTCCGTCTTTTACTGGAAGCCTATCCGCAGGTTCGGGTCTTTACTGCGGCGCTTGATGAAAAACTGAATGAAAATGCCTATATTGTGCCGGGGCTGGGTGATGCAGGAGACCGTTTATTCGGCACAAAGCATACCTGAAGCTATAGAAATATATTATTTTTGAAATAAATGAATAAGTAACGGAATACTAATGTTTTTATCTGATTATAAGGGAGAATACGATAAATAGTGGCTCCCGGGGCATAGTGTGAATAAAAAAAACATTGATTATCAAGGGCTTTTCGGCGCAATGCCGCTTCCAAGCTTCGTTATAAGAGTAACGGATGAGGGGGACTATCAGCTTTCCGGGGTTAATGCTAGTGCCAAACACTATTTTAATCGTCAGGATACCGATGTAGAAGGTCAAAAGCCTGAATCTCTTATCAATCCAGCCGTATTGCCTCATTTTATAGAAGCGGTCAATGTCGTTCGCCAGAGCGGAAAGGCTATGATCATAAAGGCTATAAGTATAATGCCGACTGATCTTCGGCTGGGAAGTTTCCTGATAAACCCGCTGGAAAGCAATCTGGTTCATATTATGGGCGTTCCGGCGGAGCAGGGCAGGGATGGTCTGCTACAGGAACGGGATGATGCCATTTCTCTTTTAACATCGGTGTTTGATGTCAGCGAAGTCGGAATTGTTGTCACTGATAAAAACCAGCGTATTGTCAGGGTGAATGACAGTTTTGTGCGTATTTACGGATGGGGACGTGACGAGCTGGTTTCCGAAGAATTTATATCTCTTATTGCACCGGAAGAACGGATGCAGGCGGCTAAAAATCATGAGGAATTCATGCGTAGCGGCATTCGGAGCTCTGGCGAAATGAAGTTGCTGCGTAAGGATGGTAATATTGCCAATGCCCTGTTTACAACGGCGGCGCTTGAACTCAGTATGGGACGGCGGTTTCAGGTGACGACGATCATGGATATTACCTTGCGCAAGCAGATGGAGTTATCCCTGCGTCTTGCCAAGGAGCAGGCCGATACAGCCAATAAAGCTAAATCAACTTTTTTGGCGAATATGAGCCATGAATTACGAACTCCGCTCAATGCCATTATCGGTTTTTCCGAAATGATGATGAAAGAAACTTTCGGCGCGCTCGGAAATGAAAAATATAAGGAATATCTGGCTGATATCCATCTAAGCGCACGGCATTTGCTGGAAATTATTAACGAGGTTCTGGATATGTCCAAAATCGAGGCAGGACGGGTGGAGCTTGACGAGGATTATTTTGATGTCAGGGATCTGGTGGCTTCCGTGGCGCGGATGATGTCATCGCGGGCTTTTAGCAGCGGGCTGAAAATTGAAGAAAATGTCGAGGAAGACTTGCCCCCTCTTTTTGCTGATTCACGGCTTATCAAGCAGATTCTAATTAATCTTGTTGGAAACTCGGTCAAGTATTGTAAAACAAATACTGTTATAGAAATTACGGGGCGGCGTACGGAGAGCGGTTCTTTGCAACTGATTGTAAAAGATCACGGAATAGGAATTCCCCGCGCCAGTATTCCCGAGGCTTTAAAACCCTTCGGTCAGGTCAGTATTCCCGAAAATAATTACCCCGTGCAGGGAACAGGTTTGGGGTTGCCGCTGGCCAAAGCCATGGCCGAGTTGCATCAGGGAACGCTGACGCTGGAGTCCGATCTGGGAGAGGGAACAACGGTCACAGTCGAGTTTCCTGCGGCACGGCTTCAGGAGAAAAAAAGAGTCACAGGTTCCCCTTTCTCGAAGTTCAGTACAAAAGAAACAAAAGCAAACCTTGCCCGCAATGCGGAATAGCTCTATTATTTATCTGAATTGGATAATGAAAGAGTGTTGCAATGACAGATTTAGAGCAGGCATGTGCAAAAGCCGGCTTGAAAATGACAGGCCAGAGGCGCGTAATTTTAAAGGTGCTTGATGAATCCGAAGATCATCCTTCTGTTGAAGAGGTCTATGAACGTACCAAAGAGATTGATTCTTCCATTAGCATGGCCACTGTATACCGTACGCTGAATTTACTGGACGAGCTTGATCTTGTGACGCGGCATGAATTTAAGGAAAATTTTGCACGTTATGAGCTGAACATGAACCATCACCATCATCTGATTGATGTTGAAACAGGGGATGTCATCGAATTCCAGAATGCAGCAATTGAAAGGATGAAAGAAGAAATTGCAAAAAGTCTGGGATATGACCTGATTGAATGCCGCCTTGAACTTTATGGCAAAAAAATCAAGAAGTGATCGAGGCCATGAGTAATGACCGTCTGCCGACCAGATTATGGGTCGATGCCCATTTAAGCGTCCTCACGATGGCGGGGACACCTTTTTATATTCACAATACAGGAAATTATGATTCAGGTATTGTCCTTGTCAAAATTAATGGCTATGGCGAAGGCTGCAAATTGTTGCAGCAACAGCGTAGTCTTGATGGAGAGATGGGCTGGATGGCACTCATGAACGGGGAAGTGGTTGCAGAACCGGAAGCAGATGCGTATATTGCCCGCGCCATAGATCGTGATCCTGATCTATGGGTTATTGAGGTTGAAGATAAAGAGATGAAGAATCCGTTCGAGGGAAAAGTATTTTGAGCGAGCTGACAGAGCAGATAGAAAACAGACGGACCTTTGCCATTATTTCCCATCCGGATGCCGGTAAAACGACATTGACGGAAAAGCTTCTGCTGTTTGCGGGCGCTATTCAAATGGCGGGCATGGTGAAAGCGCGGGGAGATCGCCGGCGGGCGCGGTCGGACTGGATGAAGGTCGAGCAGGAGCGGGGGATTTCCGTGACATCGGCTGTGATGACTTTTGAAAATGGCGGTATTACCTATAATCTTCTGGATACGCCGGGGCACGAGGATTTTTCCGAGGACACGTACAGGACATTAACGGCTGTGGATAGCGCCGTCATGGTGCTGGATTCTGCCAAGGGGATTGAAACACAGACCCGTAAATTATTTGAAGTCTGTCGTCTTCGTGATATGCCGATTATTACTTTTATCAATAAAATGGACAGGGATGGACGTGATCCGTTTGATCTTCTGGATGAGGTCGAGCAGCAACTGGCGCTTGATATCTGTCCGGCAAGCTGGCCAATTGGCATGGGGCGTGATTTTAAGGGATGCTACGATCTCCTCAATGACCGTCTTGTACTGTTCGAACGCAGTAAAGGCGAGGAAATCAAGGATAGCATCGAATGCAGTGGCCTTGATGATCCCAGGATTGACCAGTTGCTGCCGTCACTTCTGGCGCAAAAACTGCGTGAAGATGTGGCCATGGTGCGCGGACTTTGCAAACCTTTTGATAAGCAGGCTTATCTGGAAGGGCATATGAGTCCGGTCTATTTTGGCAGTGCCGTTAATAATTTCGGCGTGAATGAATTATTGCAGGGTGTTGGACAATTTGCGCCGCCCCCGCGCTCGCAGACCACAGAAGAGCGCGAGATTAAACCGGATGAACCGAAAGTGACGGCTTTTGTCTTTAAAATTCAGGCGAATATGGATCCTAAACATCGTGACCGGATTGCCTTTACACGCATCTGTTCGGGGCGTTTTAAAAAGGGAATGAAGCTCAAGCATATCCGTTCGGGGAAAATCCTGACCATTCATAACCCTTTGATGTTTCTGGCGCAGGATCGTGAAACGGCGGAAGAGGCCTGGCCGGGGGATATTCTGGGTATTCCCAATCATGGCAACCTGCGGATTGGTGACGCGCTTGTCGAGTCCGGTGAGGTTCTGCATTTTAGCGGGATTCCGAGTTTTGCGCCGGAATATCTCCAGCGCGTCCGTTCCGACGATCCGATGAAAGCCAAGCATCTGGAAAGTGCCTTAATCCAGCTTGCCGAAGAAGGTGCAGCGCGGGTTTTTAAGCCAAGTATGGATTCCGGATGGATTGTTGGTGTCGTCGGGCCATTGCAGTTTGATGTACTGGCCGATCGTATCCGTACAGAATATGAAATACCCGTACGTTTTGAAGATGCCGCGCTTTACACGGCGCGGTGGATTTCGGCATCAGATCATAATGATCTGAAAAAATTTATTGATGGCTATCAAAGCGCGATTGCCAATGACCATGATGGGGATCCGGTTTTTCTGGCACGCAATGCCTGGCATCTGGGTGATGCGCAGGATAAAAATGCCGCAATAGAGTTTCGGGCAACGAAATAATGATGTTCTATGATTAAACAGACACATCTTTCCGAGGGTGTCCTCAGACCGTCCGCTACATTCTGTAGCGGAGAAGGCATATCAAAGCACTATATAAACTGTGAAGCGGATCCTTATGATTTGCGACCGATTGCTGATTTTATTTTAAAAGCGGCCAATACCCTTCTTATCGAAGCTTCTCCGGAAAAGCCTCTGGTTATTCTTGTCGGTGAGGAGCATACTTTGCCCGCGCCCAAAGCGTTACTCCAGTTGCTGGCAACGCGATTTCTTCAAAACAGGCAGGAATTTACCGTTAATTTTGAGGATTCTCATAATGCATGGTCACATATCGCATTGATCGCGATGGGAAAATCGGTGCCGCGTGGCTTGTTTTATAATTGTGCGGAATTTGATCAAAAAGGGTTGGGCGTATTAAGTAGCCAGATTGGCTTTCAACTTTATGATTACGCCCCATATTCACAAAATAGTCTCATGTCTTTTTGTTACGAAAATAAAATAACAACTCTCTTTAATGATGCTGCACGATGGAAGCGTTCCTATCTGGATTTATCCGATCCTCATATAAAAGAAGTTGCGGCGCAGAAGAAAATAACTGAAAAGAAAATAAATATAGCCAGTGATAAGGGAATCGATATCCGCAATATTTTTATGGCGGAGCGCGGTGTGAAGGCTGCAAAAGAAAATAAAGTAAAACTCATACTCCAGCATTGTGGGTTGCAACATATTTTTGGAGATAGCTCTCTTCTTGCTTCATCACGGATGCCGCTTTGTAAAACCTATCAACAGGCGGGCGCTATCGTTCTCCCGGTTTTTATTTCAACAAAGTTTGATAATTTCGGTGTGAATAGAGTGCCTCCAGAATTTTATGATGAATTATCGAAATCAATTATTGTTGATGGGTTGCCTGAAAAAAAATTCAGGAAATCGTTTCTTTCACGTTTATGGGGAGCGGAGAAAAGAGAGTATAAAAAACTATGCGGACATTCCGGTCATGAAATTGAATTTCATGATATTTCTGAAAAACGTGAAACTTATAGAAATCTTGCGCGGGGGCATGCGGATGATATACTTGCTGCTTATGAGGCCACAAAGCTTCCGTCTCACGCCTCAAATCGTAACCATTAATTCTGCGGCTCCCGAGTAAGTGCGATAATAAGCGAGGAAAATAGAATGCAACAAAAGACCGTATCATTTTATTCGGGAGTGTTCTTTATTTCCGGACTTGTTATGACATTGCAGATTCTACAGTCCCGCATCTTCTCGGTAACATCATGGTATCATCTATCTTTTCTGGTCATTAGTATGGCCATGTTTGGCCTGACGCTGGGAGCGTTGAAAATTTATCGGGGTCAGGAAGCGGAACAGCGGAAAAATTATGGACTGATTGCCCGTAAACATACTCTGGCCTTCGGGTTCTTTATAATCATTGGCTTGGTCGTCCAGCTTTTTATCCCGATCATTTCCAATAGTATGTATATGACGATCGCCAGCCTGCCTCTTGTGGCTCTTGCCGTCAGTGCTGCATATTACCATGCAGGAGTTGTTATAACGGTTGCCTTGACCCGTACGCCTTTCCCGATCGGGAAAACATACGGGATTGATCTGCTGGGTGCGGGAGTGGGGTGCATGGCATCGCTTCTTTTAATGGAAACAATTGATGCGCCTTCTGCTGTATTCGTTGTAGCAGGGATTGCATTTTTTGCGGCATCCTTGTTTCCCGTTCATGACAACAGAGGTGGTCCTACTTTGTTGGACAGGTTGGCGGCGTTTTTAAGGTGGAATCCCGTTTCAACAATTATGCCGCC
>PFTR01000151.1 GCA_002789675.1 Alphaproteobacteria bacterium CG_4_9_14_3_um_filter_47_13
TGTCCAACAAAGTAGGACCACCTCTGACTATGCATAATAAGTGGCTGTATTATTGTGAATTTTAAAGAAATAAGAAACAGACTCTGTTATGCCGCTCTAAATGCTGATCACTAAAAAAACTGTTTTTTTTACAGTATTTGGTATATATTTTGATATTGTAAGTCAGGAGCCTTCTTATGTTTAAATATATATTTTCATGCTTTTTTATTATCGGTTTTATTTTCACAGCGCCACTGCAGGCGCAGGATAGCGAAGCACAATATATGAACCAGTTGCAACTTTTAAACCAGACGCCGATTGCACGAAGCCCGCTTCATAAAACCGATCAGGATATGTTTTCGATGCGGGTCATTGATAAAAACCGCCAGCTTGTCGGAAAAGTGGCGGATATTGCGTTTGATGAAAGCGGCGCGATGGTCAAACTTGTCAGTGATATTAACAGAATTGGCCGCCGGGAGAGCATTGTCAGGAATGATGCTTTCGAGGTCATTTTTCACGAGGATATCAGCGCTTTTGAAATTCCGCTTGTTCTGTCTCCCGGTGATGTGAGGGATATATCTCCTGAAGCGCTGGCCGCCATTGCTCCTGCTGCCGGCGGGGGGAGCGTCTATAGTTTGAAAGCTATGCTGGGGGCTGATGTTCGCAGTCGCGACGGACGCTGGGTAGGCATTGTTAAAAATGTTATTTTTGACGAACAGGGGCAGGCGATCAGAGCGCTGCTGGTTGAAGATGTACCGGGGGCGCGGCGATATAAGGATATTGCCCTGCCATTTGATCCGCAGCAGATTAAGGTCAATTCCGACTACGGGCGGGTCGAATTCCGCGCCGAGCCTGCGGCTGCTAAAGCCATCATGGATTTTGCAAAAAGCAGCCGCTAAACAGTAAAATACTGTTTGAGAATATCTTCGTATATCAGCTCTAATTGCGCCATATCGGAAAGTTCTGCATATTCATCAATCTGGTGAATTGTTTTATTCACCAGCCCACATTCGACGACCGGGCAATAAGAATGCACAAATCGTGCGTCTGAAGTGCCGCCCTTTGTCGATAATTCAGGCATGTTTCCGGTAATATTCTGAACGGCTTTGGTCACAATTTCTGTGAAAAGACAAGGGGGTGTTAAAAAACTTTCAGCATTTGACCGTGTTTCCAGTTGATAGTCTATATCCGCCTGATCCAGAATTTCCCTGATTTTTGTTTCCAGTTGCGCCGCGTTCCATTGATCGTTAAAGCGTACATTAAATCGCACGCAGGCTTGCGCCGGTATCACATTTTCCGTTTCATTATTTGTATCAATACTGGTCAGCTGGAGATGGGTTGCCGGAAAGAAATCATTTCCCTGATCAAATTCATAAGAGGCCAGAATATCGGCAAGTCTGACAAGAGCAGGTAGCGGATTATCGGCAAGATGGGGATAGGCAACATGACCCTGTATGCCTTTCACGGTGAGTGTTCCATTCAGACTGCCGCGCCGTCCCAGTTTTATTTCATCACCAAGTTTTTCGGGATGGGTCGGCTCGCCGACAAGGGCGACATCGGGAATATGATTGTTTGCGGCCATCCATTCCAGAACTTTTACTGTCCCGTCTGTTGCGGCGCCTTCTTCATCTCCTGTAATCAGAAGACTAACCGAGCCATTGGGTGTGTTAGAGGCAAGATATCGCGATAAAGCCGCCACAAAACAGGCAATGCCACCTTTCATATCCGAAACCCCGCGCCCGTAAAGGCGGTTTTCATGAATTTGTGCCTCAAAAGGTGGGAATTTCCAGCTTTGTAAATCTCCTGCTGGCACAACATCGGTATGACCACAAAAGCATAAATGCGGCGCGGAGGTACCAAGCCTAAAAAATGTATTTCTGACCTCACCGGAGGTGACATCATAAATTTCAAAACCAAGAGGCTCAAGCGCTGTAATAAGGATATCCTGCGCGCCGTGATCCTGCGGGGTAATGGACGGACAACGGATCAGATCCTGCGCCAGCTTCAAAGAATCAATCACGAAGGATCTCGTTAATGGATGTTTTGCTGCGGGTTTGTTCGTCTACTTTTTTGACGATCACCGCGCAGGAAAGATGGGGGCCGGGAGAGCCGTCCGGAAGCGGTTTCCCGGGCAGTGTCCCCGGGACGACAACGGAATAGGCCGGAACGCGCCCATAAAAAATTTCGCCTGTGTTCCTGTCAATGATTTTTGTAGAGGCGCCAATAAACACACCCATTGATATAACAGCCCCTTTTTCAATCAGAACACCTTCGGCAATTTCACTGCGCGCCCCGACAAAGACATTGTCTTCAATAATAACAGGCGCGGCCTGTAAGGGCTCAAGAACGCCGCCGATCCCGACACCGCCGGAGATATGGCAGTTCTTGCCAATCTGGGCGCATGAACCAATGGTTGACCAGGTATCAATCATTGTTCCTTCATCAATATAAGCCCCGACATTCACAAAACAGGGCATGAGAACAACTTTTTCACCGATAAAAGCAGAATAGCGCACGATACTGCCAGGAACGGTTCTAAATTTTTTTTCCAGAAATTTGTGATTATTCCAGTTCTGGAATTTATTCGGAACTTTATCCCACCATAAAGTCTCATCGGGGCCGCCCTTGATTTCCTGTTCACGATGCATTTTGAAATAGGCCAGAATTGCTTTTTTCAGCCATTCATTAACGCGCCATTCATGTGTTGTCCCTTGCTCGGCAACACGCATTTTACCGCTATCAAGCATCTTCATGGCCAGCAGAATAGCATTGCGCACGGCACCCTCGGTACGCGGCGTAATGTTACCCGGAGTTTTCCAGGCTTCAGTGATCGTATGCTCCATGTCGGCAGCCGACATCGCATCACTTAAAGGTGCCATAAAAATATTTTTCATTTGTAAGTAAATTACTAATCTGAAAATGTTGCCACGTAAACAGGCTATTTGAAATTTTCAATGTTAAATTTCTAACAGACAGCTTTGACGCTATTATCGGAATTCATGGTTAAAATGACCGGTTTGTGAAAAGAGGCCTCTTCTTGCGCAATATGGCCGTAGGCACAGATTATTACCTGATCACGTGGCTGGCAAAGGCGTGCGGCGGCGCCATTAATGCCGATGATCCCTGAATTTTTTGTGCCCGTAATGGCGTAAGTCGTAAAACGTGCCCCGTTATTAATATTAAGCACATCGACCTGTTCATAGGGAAGAATGCCGGATTGCTCCAGTAAAGCGCTGTCTACGGTAATAGATCCCTCATAATCAAGATCACACTGGGTGACTGTTGCCCGGTGGATTTTTGCTTTTAGCATCGTCAGAGTCATACTTGGCATGTGCCGTTCCTTTCATTAGACTATCATAAGTCTTTGACAGGAGAATACATTATGACCACATACGATGACAACAATATTTTTGCAAGAATCCTGCGCGGTGAAATTCCCCATGAATCTATATACGAGAATGATTATGTACTGGCATTCAAGGATATTGCGCCGTTGGCACCGGTTCATATTCTGGTCATTCCCAAGGGGAAATATATTTCTGTGGTTGATTTCGGGATGAAAGCGAGTACCGAGGAAAGTATTGCATTCTGGCGTGCAGTACCGGAAATTGCCGCTGCACAGAATTTAGGGGAAGACGGGTTCCGTATCATTGCCAATACAGGTTTTCACGGCGGCCAGGAAGTACCCCATTTCCACGTCCATATTCTGGGCGGGGAGTGTCTGGGTTCTATACTGCACCGCGATTAAGACTGGGCGGGCTGGCGTTGTTTCTGCATTCCTGTAGGAAACAGAATAACATTATTGCTATGGGACTGTTCTGTGTTTTTTACAGTGTTTTGTTTTCGGGGGTGTAAATACAGATTCTGAAGTTCCGCTTCAGCGATATCATGTTGGTAATCAGCCTGCAGACTAAGAATATCGTATAAAATTGCGGCAACGCAGTGATCTTCTTCAAGGGATGTCATTGTGGCTTCCAGCAGATCGCGAAGTGCTTCAAAATCCTCCGGTATATTTACAAGCATTTCCTGAAGGACTGCGTCATCAATAGATCCCGGATTTTTCTCCCGGGAAATCCAGAGAGGGCCATATTCATCAATAATCTGGTCTGCTTCGGCAATCAAAGCGCGGCTAATTGGCAGATGCTCTGTTTCCCGTGCAATATGACGTGTGCAGAGTGCAATACACAGCAGTGCAGCATCCGGATAAAGTCCGCATAGAATTTCCCCCATCGCATATTCGGCAATATCGTCAAGAGGTTCCTCATCGCGGAGCATATGATCAACAACAATCGGAACAACAAATTTTGCATGTAACCATGCCAAATCATGATCACTAAGGGATTCTTTAATATCTATGATTGCCATTGATTTCCTCCGTCTTATAAATCAGCAATTTTTTAAATTTTTTCTGACTGGATGCCATTGACACCATTTTTATATGACAGTGATGAAAAACTTCTTAAGATTTTGAAAAAATTTTAAAAATTATGTCAATAAGACTCTGGTTTTAAAGAGAAAACTCTCTTTCACCGTCTCAAGCGGCAAGGCTGGAAAGAATATCAAGAGCCGAGGCCGCCGGATCATCTGCTTTTGTAATGGGTCTGCCAATGACCAGATAGCTGGCTCCTTTTTGTAGAGCAGCATGCGGAGTCATCACACGTTTTTGATCCTGTATATCACTGCCTTCCAGTCTGATTCCCGGTACCATCAGGATAAAATCGGAACCGCATGTTTCGCGCAAAAGCTCAATTTCCATGGCCGAGCATACTACACCGTCCAGTCCTGATTTCTGTGCCAGCTCTGCAAGGCGGGTTACACAGATTTTCAGATCAGGCCGAAAAGCTGTTTCTTCCAGTTCTTCGCCGTCAAGACTGGTTAGAATAGTGACACCAAGAATTTTAGGGATCTTTGCGCCTGTCTTTTCTGCTTCTGTATGAAGAGCGTCTTTGGCTGCACACATCATGGCCGAGCCTCCGGATGCATGCAGATTCACGAAATCGACACCAAGCGGGGCAATGGCACGCATGGCACCTGCCACTGTATTGGGAATATCATGGTATTTCAGATCAAGAAAAACAGGAAGTTCTTCATAAAAATCCATGATTTCCTTGATGGCCTGCGGTCCGCAGGCATTGAAAAATTCCAGGCCAAATTTAACACCGCATCCGGCTTTCTGCATGGCTGCCGCCAGCGCTTTGGCATGATCAATATCGGTTGTATCAATGGCACAGAAAATTTTAGGAAGTTTTTTTTCAGGTTTCTCGGTCATAAGAACATTCCGTTATATTAATAATTAACAAGACTCTGTCCTATGTCTTTTAATCGTCATTAAAACTATCGTTACCAGGATTCCCGCCATTAAGCCGCTCACGCAGTCCTTTTCCGGTTTTAAAAAAAGGCAGCCGTTTCGCTTCAACAAAAACATTTTGACCGGTGCGAGGATTGCGTCCCATGCGAGAATCACGCTCTTTTACTGAAAAAGCGCCAAAACCGCGTAATTCAATACGATCACCCTTTGCCAGTGCTTCCGAAATTTTATTAAAAATCGTATCAATGATCTTTTCGACATCCCGCATATAAAGGTGCGGATTTTTTTCTGCCAGACGTTGGATAAGCTCGGATTTCGTCATGCCCTGTTCCTTTTCAGCTACAAAAATGCCCTTAAAGACATTACAATACCAGACATATTTATTATCATTTCAGAATGCCTTATCATGATAAAGCCGTCAAGAAAAAGTCATTGAACAAAAAGGACTTTTCTTAAAACTTTTCTGGAAGCGGATGTTTTTTACGAATTATAAAGAAGTTTTTTAATAATCTCTCTGTTATAATGGAACAGATTGAGTAAATAAGGGGGAGAATCTTAGACAATGGCAACAGCACAGGATGATCTTGATGTAGAAAAGAAGAATTGGCACTGGAGAAACTCCATGAGAACCGTCAGGTTTTTTAATCTTGATGCTCGTGCAGCCTTACCTTTTTTTATTCTTCTGGTGTACGCCCGTCCAGTTACAATTATTTTAACTTTAATGATTACGATTATGTTCAATATTCTGGAGCGTCGTGGGCTTTCTGTACCTGCAGCCCTAAGAAAATTCAGATGCTGGATAGTCGGTGATGTCAGGCTTGCCTGGTATTATTATTCCTACCGCAGAATGCGTGATTATGGCTGAAGACTATTTAAATTCAAATTTCTTGTAAAAAAAGATAATTTGCGTGTTCTTCCCTTGTCATTTTGAGCCTTCCCCTTTATTTTCAGAAATGATTTTATATTACAGGGTCTCCTTGTAAGGTGTAAAAATATTTTAAGGGCAGAATTATGGCGATTAGAACTTGGTTTTCAGTGACAGGGTGGGCAAAAATGTCTACCATAGCTATTGTAGCATTATGGGCAATAATGCCAGCGGCTTATGCCGGATTTGAATGGACGCCACCCCCTGTCGCACAACAGCAGACAGCACCTTCTGTTATGGCATCTCCGATTCCCGAGGTGCATATGGAAGATTCCGGGCCTCTTTTGCCGGATAGAAATTCGGAATTGATGATTATGGACAAAGTAGAGATCACTGATCTTCCTTTTAAGAAAGCCCCGATGCCTCTTCAAAAAGAACAAGAGGTCTTCGCTATGACAAATCATAGCTACGACAGAAACTCACAGAAAGAGGCCTTTGAAACAGCTGTCGGTTTTGGAAAGGATATCCCCCTTGTGCTGGCAATGCGCCAGATTGTTCCAGCCAGTTATTCCTATTCTTTTGATACCGGAGTTAATCCCGGTGTGCGTGTGTCCTGGCAAGGTGGCCGCCCTTGGGATGTGGTCATCAACGCTGCGCTTGCTCCTTTGAATCTGCATGCTGTTATTTCAGGGAAAGCAATACAGATACAGCATGGCTTTCCTGCGGCAGAACAGGAAATTTTGAAACAGGATGTCAATGTCTTGTCGGTGCAAGAGACTGTCCCTTTATACTCTCCGCCTGTTATGATGAGTGCGCCTGTCACCGGCCCTGAAAAAAGAGAAACAGTTATACAATCCTATCCAAAACGGGTTCGACCAGAGATTACGCAAAAATTTGAAATGACGCCGCATGTCCCTTCAGCGCGCGTTTTTCAATCGAAGAAGGATGTAGAAAATGATGATATCCCTTATGCGCCAACACCGTTGACTCCGTCTCCTTTTGCTGATGGTTCGGATCAAAACTCCATTGTGCTCCCCCCTGTGCCAGCGACAACTGCCGCCGCAACAGAAATATTGATGGCTCCTTCCGCTGGAAAGTTTTCTGTGATGGATCCTTTTGAAATTAAGTTTTGGCATGCAGAAAAGGGGGCGAGTTTAAAGACTGTTCTGGAAGAGTGGGGGAGCCAGGCAGGTGTAGCGATTGTATGGAATCCCGCAAATGACTATCAATTACCGACATCGATTCGGATGCATGGAACATTTTCTGATGCGATAACCTCGGTTTTGATAAATTATAATGAATTGGATCCACGTCCATTAGGACAGCTTCATCCCAACCTTCCTGCGGGGCCATCGGTTTTAGTGATCGAAAACTATTCAAAAACTACAAATAGCTAAAGAACAGAGACATGGTGCTGAAAATCCCAATAAATTAAAAACTATCCTGCTTCGCAGGTCACAGGGGTGACGATGAGGTCTTGTTTTTAATAAGAATGACTAAAAAGTTCCTATAATATCCTAAATATGGATCGGTCTGCCGTCCACAGCAAGAGCCGCTTCTTTAATGGCCTCCTCCAGTGTCGGGTGTGCATGGCATGTCCGTGCAATATCTTCTGCACTGCCACCGAATTCCATGACAGCCACGACTTCAGCAATTAAAGTTCCGGCTTCGGGCCCCAGAATATGGCAGCCGAGAACACGGTCTGTTTTCTCGTGAGCCAGAATTTTAACAAAGCCGTCTGTTGCATTCATGGCACGGGCCCGGCCATTGGCGGTAAAGGGAAACTTCCCGATTTTATAAGGCGTGCCTTCTTCTTTAAGCTGTTCCTCGGTTTTACCAATTTGCGCGGCCTCGGGGTGTGTATAAACAACCCCGGGAATCAGATTATAATTAATATGTCCGGTCTGTCCTGCCAGCATTTCCGCCAGCACAACACCTTCATCTTCAGCCTTATGCGCAAGCATAGGCCCTGCGATAACATCGCCGATCGCATAAATGCCTTTGACGCTGGTCTCGAATTTTCCACTCACCTTGATGCGTCCCCGTTCATCCCGCATGACACCTGCTTCATCAAGATTAAGCGCGTCCGTGTAGGGTTTACGACCAACAGCAACAAGAAGAATCTCGGTGTTCAGCGTTTCCGTGGCGCCGCCTTTGGCAGGCTCCAGCGTTAACGAGACGCCGGTTCTAACGGATTTAGCCTGCGTGACTTTTGTTCCCAGTTTGAACTTCATACCCTGTTTTTTCAGGATACGCAGCATGTCCTTTGAAACTTCCCCGTCCATCCCCGGCAGGATACGATCCAGAAACTCGACAATGGTTACATCCGTTCCCAGCCGCCGCCAGACGCAGCCCATTTCCAGACCAATATAGCCACCGCCGATCACCACCATTGATTTTGGTACTTTTGCCAGATCCAGCGCACCTGTGGAAGAAACAATTTTTTTCCCGTCAATTTTAATTCCGGGAAGACCAATCACATCCGAACCTGTGGCGATAACGACATGATCAGCCTTATAGAGAGCATCACCAATTTTAACCGCGCCTTTTTTGGTCAGGGAAGCCTCCCCTTTCAGCCAGTCGATTTTGTTTTTCCTGAATAAATACTCGACCCCTTTGGTATTGGCATCGACCACATTATTCTTGTGTCCCATCATGGCCTTGAGATCAAGTTTAATTCCGCTGATATTAATCCCCATCGCGCCCAGATGATTGTTAGCCTCGTCATATTTTTCAGAAGCCTGCAGCAATGCTTTTGACGGGATACAGCCGACATTCAGACATGTGCCGCCCAGTGTATCACTTTTTTCTATACAGGCCGTTTTAAGACCAAGCTGGGCGCAGCGGATGGCACAAACATAACCACCGGGACCGGAGCCAATAATAATAACATCATAGGATTTTTTAGACATGATAAAGCGCCTTTGTTCTACGGGCAAATGAACTACAGGAAATTTAATGGAAAGCAGCGAGCGCTACAAGACCTAACTTATTTTAAAATCCTGCGTGGTGTATTTTTTCTCGGAAGGAAGGGTTGCCATAAACTCCTGTTTCAATGCCTGATACTCCTCTTCGCTATAAGGAAGTTTTGGTTCCATACCGCAGTCTTTTCGGGTTTTTATCATCAGCTCAAGCGCTTCCTCTTCTGTCTGTTTGACATGAATATTATCACGCTCGAAAAATGATTGCGGAATAATTTTAAGAAAAGGGTCATAAATATTGGCGCGATTGACAATTGCAAGCGGTCTATTCTGTATCGGATAGATTCCCGCTTG
The DNA here is from genome assembly GCA_002789675.1 of Alphaproteobacteria bacterium CG_4_9_14_3_um_filter_47_13. Classification (GTDB taxonomy): domain Bacteria; phylum Pseudomonadota; class Alphaproteobacteria; order Micavibrionales; family Micavibrionaceae; genus UM-FILTER-47-13. Next base: position 9,428 of record PFTR01000151.1, read on the forward strand.
CCGGGATAGGCCAGAGCCGGATATTTCCTGAAATGTTCCGGCGCCGCCCGGTAAAACAACTTCTGCATTTGTTTCCTGCAGCTTGTGCATGCGCTGATAAATTGTTGGATAGACAGCATAATAATCATTGCTATCACACAGACCTTCCTCCTGTTCTGTGTCAACACACTGGATACTTGATATATGTGTTTGTGGCGGTGTAATATTTCTGGATTCCAGAAATTTGAAGAATTTTTTTGCAAGCGCAACGCCTTCATTGGTTTCGTGCATAAGGCCATCAGGTCCTGTTCCGCCACCATTGATAACAGCAAATCCATGTGTTGCCAGATCAAAAGAAAAATCATGCGCTCTTTTCTTTGCGGCGGTGTCTGTCGTTGAGGCCGAGCAGTAAATTGTAACCCTGAACAGTTCTTTCGGGCATTCCGCTCCGCCCTCCCTGAAAACATAGGCAGGCATTTCATCAGGAACATAGTCGGAAAAAGCAGAATTAAGACTTCCAACCAGCTTTGTTGGGTCCGTTACAATATCATCAATCATTTCATCCGGCATATTGGGGATCAGACCACCACCATATGTTTCCAGAATTTTGACATAAGGTCTCCACGTTTTGCATTCCATCACAACCAGAGGTTTTGCGCTAATCGCCTTATCATTCACCTGCTTGCCGACAATAAGGGAAAAGAATAAAAATGTCCGCTGCCAGAAAGACGTATCACCGGATGTTTCGGGACTATCGGGTGTTAAAAGAAATCCGTCGGCGCGGCGGGCAAAATTATCCAGATTATTAATCGCGTTTTTATCACTGCGCTTTGTTCCGTTCTCGTGTCTGATTCTATGTTTTTTAATTTTGGTCAGATCAAAACGTCCGCTATTTCCGGGCATTAAATGATACAGCCCTGTCATATTTTTTATACTCTCCTCATCGAGCCCTTGCTTCTGTCCAAGCGGATAGAGGCTCTGGTGCGTCCCAAGCCGCCAGACAAGACCTGCCTGACGATCAAATAGAGGGGACAGACCTTTTCTGTTTTCGGTAAAATCCAGAGTACGTGCAACGCTCTTTACCAGTTGTGCCGTGGTGCTGTGCCACCCGACATAATGCGGATCTTCTGCCTGTGTCCGTCCTTCTGGATCGGTAGAAGAAACAAGAAAATTCTTTGTATCAAGAGCGGGCGTCATAGGACGTGGCGTGAAAACAAGATTTTGCCTTGTGCTGGCCTGAAAAAAATGTATGGGGGTTTTCTCCATAATTTGCGCAAAGGAAGCTTTTTTTTCTATATTGTCTATACACTGCTTTAAAGGAATGATCGCGGCAGTGGCACGATCCAGCGCTTGAGTAGAAACTTCCGGATTGGCCAATCCGGTGTTTAATTTTTCTTGTATCTTGCGCTCCAGTGCCAATTCAAAGCGTTTGACAAGTCCTTCAACGCCCCATTTATTCTGAAAGGGCTGGTTTGTAATCGCACAAAGAACGCCTTTTAATTCGGCTCCGGGGCCATGATCTTTATAAGGATTCATCCGGTAGGTACAATTGGCAAACTCGGGGCCATCTGTCAGATTTTCTTCGAATTCAACGCCACCATCATCAAACCATAAATAAGAAGATTCTATATTATAATTTTTCTTTTTTAAAATTTCCCGAAAATTTTCTGTACCATAAAAATCACGAATATGCCGGTACATTTCTTCAATTTTCTCGATCAGATTTCCTGTATAGGAACAGCTTTCCTCAGTCGCCCCAACGGGCTTGTCAAATTTCTGCTGGAACCAGATGCAATTGACATCCGTTCCCCGGCTTTTAAAAACCTTGTTATAATCATATATCTTTTTCCGGTTTCCCGTGACCATCATAATTGTTGCGCCAGCTTCTATTTTATCAGAACAATCCCCACGATCCGGAATACGGCTTTTTTGAGATGCGCTATAGAGGCGATCAAGTGTTTCTACGGTATCGTGCCGCGTTGCTGTCACAAAATTATGGTCGGTAACATTAAAAATACCGCCCAGATGATCCAGCAACGGATCCCAGAACCCATCACTGTTTTGTAGAATTGTTATTTTGTTATCCAAAGGCACTGTATTTTCCAGACGGGCGCGCATGAACAGAATCCACTGGTAAAGCTCCATAAGCCCGCCCCGTGTCAGAATCAGCGCATCGGCATCGTTGCTCTGGTCAAGAATATCCTTGCGATAGCGATAAGCATCATCTTCACCAAAAATCTTAAAATTATGAAGATCCTCTTTTTCTGATATTTTTCTTAGATCCCGGGCTTCTGTCGTGACCATCTTGGAGAGAGGCTCCCGTAGCGTGACTCCCTTATATTGCAGAACCACCGCCATATTTTCATCGGGAAGGGCGACATAGGATTTTGGTTCCTCACACAGATATCCCGCCGGATACATACGGTTCATCTGCTCAAAAAGCCAGGATTGTTCAGGATTTTTGGGGTCGATGGCGGGCTTTTCACCATGCAGCATGGCATATAGTGTCTGCTCCGCCCAGTCCAGCCGGGTTTGAATATCTGTTGTGACGTCCTGCTTTGTTTTATCAGCCATGTTTCGTCAGGGTTTATTTTGAAAACTAATATTTTTTACCATAAAAAAAAAGCCGGGGCAAGAAAAATATATTCAATTTTACTAATTTTATGCGCCGCCCCAGTCTTCAAGCCATAAATCGGGCTTTTCCTCCCTGAATTTTTTTACAAGTGCGATACAGTCAGGATCATCCATTACATGCACATCAATACCGCGCTCACGAAGAAAATCTACATTTCCGGCTGAATTGACCGTATCACCAACAACAACCCGCCCGATTTTGAACTGGACAATCGTTCCCGCACACATCATACAGGGACTTAATGTCGTATACATTGTTGTATGACGACGGGATGCCAGTCGTCCAGCTTTACGCATGGCATCCATTTCGCCATGGAGTATCGGGTTACCTTCCTGCACAAGATGATTATGCCCTTCACCAAGAACGGCTCCGGTCTGGCTATCTACAATAACACCACCAATCGGACAGCCACCCTCCTCATAACTTTTAAGAGCCTGCGTATAGGCGCGCTTCATATAAAAG
>PFTR01000085.1 GCA_002789675.1 Alphaproteobacteria bacterium CG_4_9_14_3_um_filter_47_13
CAATATCATCTTTGTCAGACATTACGGCCATAAGCCCTTTATATTTATGGGTTTTTTCTGCTTCTCAAAAAAGTTCCATAGAAATATGATGTTTCATACGTTACTTTTTTCTCTTGATAAATGATTATAGTCGTCTTATATATTAAACTCAATATTTTAAACCTTAGTAAGTGTCTGATTGGCCGACGGGAGAGAAACAGAGTCAAAGGGTAGTTCGAAAAGATCACATGCGTACTGCATCTAAAAAACTGATCTGTCGCCCCGGCGTAAAAGACCTCGCCTGACTTTATGGCAGGAGGATCAGGTTGCGCGTTCCTTGGAGACGGAAAATCAGAATGCGCCGCCAAAGACTTCTGTGACCGATGTGCCGGGCGGCAGCAGCGAAGACCTGCTGTCCGAGGGAGAACAGCGATGCTGTGACATGGCCACTGATTAGTGGCCAGGCCGCAGAAAATAACCGTCTTTAACACAAACGATCAAAGGAGAACTACAATGATGCCGTTTAAATTCGAGTCTCTGTTCGGTGAAGAATTCACAAAGAATCTTGCGGGATTTTCGTCCCTCCCGTTTTTTGATGTTAAGCCACTGCTGGATATTCAGAAAAAGAACTTTGAGGCTCTTTCAGAGGCCGGGACACTTGCTCTCGAAGGTCTTCAGGCGATGGCAAAGAGTCAGACAGAATTTTTTTCACAGGCGGTCGAAAATACTTCCTCTATTATGCAGGAAGTCATCGGAGAAGGTACGCCAGAACAGAAGGCGATGCGGCAAGCCGACTTGGCAAAAAAATCCTACGAAAAATCCGTTACAAACTGGCGTGAGATAACAGAGATCGCCAGAAAATCAACCAAGGTGGCGGCTGATGTTATCAATGGCCGCGTTATCTCGTCTCTGACGGAATTCAAATCCACGCTGGACAAAAAGACTGCCGCTAAATCCGGCGGCCAGAAAAAAGCGGCCTGAATTATTGCACCGATTTCATGATCGCTCAATCGAAAGGAAGGTCTATGAAGCGCAATTTCAATGTGTTATTGGTTGACAGTCATCCTGCCGATGCAACAAAAATAAAAACATTTTTGGAGCAAAACGCTGAGCCGTCTTTTCAGGTTTGGCATCACAGTACCTGCGAGAAGGCCGTAAATTTTTTCAAAGAGAAAAGCACCAAAATTGACGTTATCATTCTCGATCTCTTTATCGATGATGCCAGAAATCCAAAAGAGATTTACGAATTCATGCAGCGTAGCGCCGGAAATACCCCGATTATAGCCGTAACAAGTCAGGCAGCCCACTCTCTGGCACGTGAAGTCGTTGGCGAGGGTGCGGCAGGAATCATCGTCAGAGAGAGGTTTCGTGTTCTTCCGAACAGACTGATAGACTCGATTGAATTTTCAATTATCCGCAATAAGCTGCTATCCGAACTCAAGGAAAAAAACGCGGAAGAGGCATGGCAGCACAAGCGCATATTGCACTGGATGACAGGCGGGTATTCCGTGGAATCCGAAACAGGGCCGGTTGTTGAATCTGCGGAAAGCAAGAAAGGCAGATGATTTGACTTCCAATCAGCAGATCAAGGTTTTATCAAAACTGGATTTCTCTGTTTGTGCCTGATAGGGAGAACTAGAAAAATAGGAAGCAGTCACAAAACCTTAACCGAGAGAAAATAAAGTATGATTACATCTGCCCAATTACGCGCCGCCCGCGCCCTGATCGGCCTCGACCAGCGACAACTGGCCGAGCGGTCTGGCCTTTCCCTTCCGACAATCCAGCGCATGGAAGCCAGCGACGACATGATACGCGGCAATGTGGATTCGCTGATGAAACTCGCCTCCGCTCTTGATGCAGCAGGGGTAGAACTCATTAACGACAATGTGCCAAGCACAGGCGGCGGGCGCGGCGTTCGCCTGAAAACAACTAAATAGGTATGGATAAATGTGACACGATGCGTAAAACGGGCGGCACTGCTTTCACTCCCAAACTCTTCTCGATCCTCAAAAATGGTTACGGTCTTTCAGATTTTCGCAGTGACGCTCTTGCCGGGCTAACGGTCGCTATTGTTGCCCTGCCTTTAGCGATGGCTTTGGGGATCGCCAGCGGCGCTTCCCCCGACAAGGGGCTTATTACAGCCGTTGTCGCCGGGTTTTTGATCTCGCTACTGGGAGGGTCGCGTGTACAGGTAGGCGGCCCGACAGGAGCTTTTGTCGTCGTCGTTTTTAATGTCATAGCACAACACGGGTATGACGGATTGATTATCGCCACCTTGCTGGCGGGTATTATTTTGACCATTGCCGGGTATGCCCGGCTTGGTCAGGTTATCAAGTTCATACCCCATCCTGTCGTAACAGGATTCACGGCGGGCATTGCCGTTATTATTGTTTCCAGTCAGGTCAAGGACTTTCTCGGTCTTCGCCTTGAAGAAGTCCCTGCGGATTTTATCCCGAAATGGGCAGCCTATTTCAAAGCCTTTGATACGGTGAATATAGCGACGTTTCTCATTGGTCTGGGATCTCTGGCGGGGATCATCGCTCTCCGCAGGATTGCGCCCAAAGCGCCGGGATACCTGATCGCCATTGCAATAGCTTCTGTTGCCGTCGCTCTGTTTCATATCCCTGCCGATACAATCGGGTCGCGTTTCCCGGCCATTCCATCGGGCTTGCCCATGCCTGCTGTTCCTGAGTTAAGCTATGAAAAATTTCAGGAAGTCTTGCCTTCTGCCTTCATCATTGCTTTTCTCGCCGGTATCGAGGCGCTTTTGTCTGCCGTCGTAGCGGATGGCATGACCGGCTTCAAGCATCGTTCTAATCAGGAGCTTGTCGGTCAGGGCGTGGCCAACATCGCCTCCGCTTTGTTCGGAGGGCTTCCGGCAACCGGCGCGATTGCCAGAACGGCTACAAACATCAAGGCAGGAGGAAAAACCCCTGTTGCTGGAATCTTTCACGCCGTTTTTTTACTGTTGTTCATTTTTTTCGCAACCGATCTCATGAAGTTTGTACCAATGGCTGCTCTTGCCGCCATTCTTTTCATGGTGGCTTGGGGCATGAGTGAAGCAGAGCGCTTTATTCATATCTTCAGGATGTCGACCAGTGACAGGGTGGTTCTTCTGCTGACATTTTTTCTTACGGTTCTGGTCGATCTGACGGTCGCTATCGGGGTTGGAGTTACGTTGGCCTCGCTTTTGTTCATGGCCCGTATGAGCACGGCAGTGGAAATTTCAACCGGGATTTCTGCCGAAGCGAACGAATCATTTAAACGGAACGGGGAGGATGATTATCAGCGCGCGGGCTTGCCTCCCGGCGTCGAAGCCTTTCGTATAGCAGGCCCGCTCTTTTTTGGCGTTGCCGGGGAACTTCTGGAGACGCTCAAGCGCATGGGGCAAATGCCAAAGGTACTGATCGTGCGGATGCAGCTTGTCCCCTTTCTGGATGTAACAGGGGCCAGCGCTCTTGAAAGTCTGGTCAAGCAATGCCGTACCTCCGGCACGGAAGTTATTTTTTCCGCCGTCCAGAAACAGCCCGCTGAAATTCTTTCAAAAATTCATCTGGGGCCAGAAGAAATTCTTGTGAGATATGCGCATGATTATATGGAAGCTATAGCTATGGCTAACGGCATGGTTAATAGGAATTAAAAAACGCCCAGCTAAAATTTATTTTCTACATCACTCGTAACTTTTCATTCGTTGACCAAGAATACATGAGAGCAAACAATGTGTTTGTTTTGTCGTAATAAACCATCAACCCTAATTAGGAGGTACCACCCTATGTCCTTATCAAGAAACGCCCTCAACACCCTGATCGCCGGAGCTTTTGCCGTGTCGCTGGCCGGGGCTGCTGGTTCGGCGGCCTTTGCCCAGGGCGATGCCGCCGCCAAGGACAAATGTTACGGTGTCGTCAAAGCTGGTCATAATGATTGCGCTGACGCCGCCAAAACACATTCCTGCGCTGGACACGCGGCCCTGAACGGCGACGGAGGCGACTTCGTAGCTCTGCCCAAAGGCGTGTGCGAAAAACTGGTCGGTGGCACCGTTGAGCCGTCCGATAAACAGGGTTCCCAGCCCACCGATGGAAAAGAAGGTTAATTTATTCCACCCTGAAGAAGGATCATACCCGCCGGTGAAAAACCCGGCGGGCATTGGTCTGCGCCATGCTCACTATAAAGATGTGATTGAAACAAAACCCGCCGTGGGCTGGCTAGAAGTTCACCCGGAAAACTATTTCGGCGGCGGGGCGCACCGCCATTACCTGACCAAGGCGAGGGAACTCTACCCCGTCAGCTTTCATGCCGTGGGTCTGTCGCTGGGTTCGACCGAAAGAGTCAGCCGCGACCATCTGCGGCAAATAAAAGAGCTTATTGAAATTTACGAACCGTTTCAGGTATCCGATCACGCCTCGTGGAGCATGAGCGGCAACGCGCATTTAAACGATCTTCTGCCGTTGCCGTACACGAAAGAAACATTATCTATCCTTTGCCGCAATATCGAAGAAACACAGGAATTTCTGGGGCAGCGCATACTGGTTGAAAATCCGTCCACCTATCTCTCTTTTAAATCCAGTACCATGCCGGAATGGGATTTCATGAACGAAGCCGCACGGCGCAACGGCTGTGGTATCTTGCTGGACGTGAACAATATCTATGTGCAATCGCGCAATCACGGCTTTGACGCCTTTGAGTATCTGCGCGGCATCGAAGGACGGCATGTCGGTGAAATTCATCTGGCCGGACATACGGAGCAAGAAATTGCTGACGGCTCGACTGTTTTGATAGACACACACGATAGCCTCGTGCGCCCGGAAGTGTGGAACTTATACGGCTTCGCGATTGAAAAATTTGGCCCCATCCCGACGTTGATTGAATGGGATCAGAATTTGCCGCCGCTTTCGACCCTTGCCGCCGAGGCCGGACGCGCCGCCGCAATCATCAGGGAAAGGGCTTTACCCCATGCGGCTGAGTGAAACGCAAACCTTGTTCTCCCGTACCATGTTGGATCATCCGGACGCGGTGGCCAATCCCGACCCGGCGCTGGCGGGGTTGTTCGCCGGAGAAGAAGCGATCTTGCCGGCGCGTTTGAAAATATACCGCAACAACATCCTCGGCAGCCTGACCAAGGCGATGCAGGCGACCTATCCGTTGATTGAGAAACTGACCGGGGAGGAATTCGCCACCGGCCTGATGCGTTCCTTTGTGCTCGAAAGCCCGCCGCAGGAAGCCTGCCTTGCCCGCTATGGCGCGGGGCTTGATGCCTTCATTGAAACATTTTCTCCGGCAAAAGACCTGCCGTATCTGGCGGATGTCGCCCGGCTGGAATGGGCGATGAACGAGGCTTATTACGCGCCGGATGACAGGCCATTGACGCCTGCCGGTTTGCAAAACGTGCCACTTGAGGAACTGGCTGATATGATCCTGCCGTTGCGTGCTTCCATCCGGCTTCTGGACTCGCGCTGGCCGCTTTCGGCGATAAGAAATTTTTGTCTGAAAGAAAACAGAGATGAACGGGAAACCCTAAATCTTGATCAAGGCGGCTGCCAGATCATGGTTTACCGCCCCGGCCTGTCAGCGGACATTGTGCCGCTGGAATCCGCCGAATATGCTTTTTTACAGGCTATGAGTGCCGGAGACACACTGGGCCAATCCCTTGAAACGATACTTAAAACCTTCCCCGGCTTTGATTTTAAAGGCTTTTTGCAAAAACACATGGCGCTTGAAACTTTTTCTTCTCCTGTGGCGAATACCTGAAATAAGCAGGATAAAGAAAGGAAGCGCCCATGATTTCTTGCGCCTGCAAACTGGATAACATGATTGGCCCGCTGCGCACATTCGCGGACAAGATCGCTTCGCCGCTGCTGGATTTAAGCATCCGCCTGTTCATGGCGAATATCTTTTTTAAATCAGGCTGGCAGAAATTCCAAACCTTTCTCAACGATGATTGGGGATCGACCGTTTATTTGTTTCAGGATATTCACCCGGTTCCCGGCATCCCGGCGGAACTTGCCGCCGTCATGGGCACGGGTGGCGAGCTGGGGTTGTCAGCGCTACTGGCCCTGGGCCTGTTCGGACGTTTTGGCGCAGCGGGATTGATCGTCATGACAGCCGTTATCCAGTTTGTAGTTCCCGCCTCCTACGGCATGGCCAACTCGGATCATTATATGTGGATGCTGCTGCTGGCCGTGCCGCTGGTTAAAGGGCCGGGTATAATCTCGCTTGATGCGCTGCTGTGCCGCTGGCTGCAAAAGAAAGAATGCGCGGTGGCAACAGCATGAGTATTGAAGTGGCCGAAAAAGAAAAATTTTTCGATCCCCTTGTCACAGCTAAAGGCGAACAACGGGCGTGGGTGAATTTAAAGGAGCTTAAAACCCTGTGGTTCAATACGGGGACGCTGTGCAATCTGGCCTGCGTCAATTGCTACATCGAATCCACGCCGAAAAACGATGCGCTTGTGTATCTGACTCATGCGGAGGTAGTCTCATACCTGGATGAAATCGCCCGCGAAAATCTGACGACCGGGGAAATTGGCATCACAGGCGGGGAGCCGTTCATGAATCCTGACATCATCCCGATCATGGGCGAATGTCTTGATCGGGGTTTCCGGCTTCTGATTTTGACGAACGCCATGCGTCCGATGATGAAATGCGAGAAAGATCTGCTGGAGCTGAAATACAAATACGGCGCGGCCCTGACGATTCGTGTCTCCGTCGATCATTTTAAACGGAAATTGCACGAGGAGGAGCGCGGCTCGCGCTCGTGGGAACCGATGATGCTGGGGCTGAAATTTCTATCCGACAACGGTTTTAATATCGATATCGCCGGACGGACGCGCTGGGGCGAAAGTGAACAGGAACTGCGCAAAGGCTTTGATGTTTTTTTCAAGGAGCACGGCATCAGGATTGATGCACATGATAAAAAGCAGCTGATGCTGTTTCCAGAAATGGACGAAAATGCGTCTGTGCCGGAAATTACCACGGCCTGTTGGGGCATTCTGGGCGTAAAGCCTGACGACATGATGTGCGCGTCATCGCGCATGGTGGTCAAGCGCAAGGGCGACGATAAGCCATCCGTCATGGCCTGCACGCTGCTGGCCTATGACCAGCAGTTCAATATGGGGAAGACATTGAAGGAAGCCTCGAAATCCGTTCACCTCAACCATCCGCACTGCGCCAAATTCTGCGTTCTGGGCGGCGGGGCGTGTTCAGTTTCCGAAAAATAGAAAGGTCTTAATGTGAATTTGCGTACTCTCCTGATGGCCGGAACGGCCTTACTTGTCTTTTCAAATCCCGTATTCGCCGATGAACGGGATGACCGTATCCAACTTCTGGAGCAACAGGTGCAAATGCTGGCTGCGGAAATACAGAGCCTGAAACAGGAACAAAAACAGGATCGGCAGGCTGTGGCAGCCATAGAGCAGAATGTCACAAAAAAGCTGGAAAAAGCGCCAACACAATCGCAAACGGAAAATTCTGCAAAGGTCACGATGAATCCGTCTCCCAAAATCGAATACGGGAATTTTTCATGGCAGCCTTTTGGCCGGATTCAGCTTGATTATGCCGCTTTTAATGATGATAAACGCGACCATCCGGATGGTGCTGAATTCCGCCGTGCACGGCTTGGCATGAAGGGGCAGATCGCAAAAGATTTCGGCTATAAGGCGGAAATTGATTTTGCCAATGAAGGCGTGAATTTCAAAGATGTCTATATGAATTACACAGGAATTGATAATACAGAAATCCGCATCGGAAATTTTAAGCCACCGCTAGGGCTGGAAGAGTTGACAAGCGGAAACGACATTACGTTTATCGAAAGATCGGCAGCCACTTCTGCGTTCGCAACAGGAGAAATTATTGGAGCTGGCGTTTTGACACATGGTGAAAACTGGTCTGTCTCAACGGGATTGTTTAACGATGATGCAGGCCGTCAGAGTAGCGGTGACGAAGCATGGTCGGCAGGCGTTCGTGGCACGTTTTCTCCTCTGCATGAAAAAGACAGAATTGCTCACATTGGCGGCTCTGCCACATATCGCAAGCCGGATCAGGCCAACGATACTTTTGACTTTGACGCTACGGCGGAAAACGCCCTGCAAACCGTCGATTCCGTATCTGCAAATTTCACAGATGCGGATAACGCGCAGCTTTATGGTCTTGAGGCCGCGGTGGCTCTGGGGCCGTTTTCCGCGCAGGGGGAATATTTCCTTGTTGATGTTGAGAGAACGAATGGCCGCAGCAACCACGATTTTTCTGGTGGTTATGCCCAGGCATCATGGGTGCTGACTGGGGAAAGCCGTTCATACAGCGCAAAAGACGGCAAGTTCGGCACGATTCAACTCGCCAACGCATTCAACCCGCGTAATGGCGATTGGGGTGCGGTAGAAATGGCCGCACGTTACAGCACAATTGATGTAACGGATCAGGATATTTCTGGCGGAAAGATGGATAATTACACGCTTGGCGCAAACTGGTATCTCAACAACAATATGCGGCTGATGGCCAATTATATCTTTGTCGATACGGATAATACCGCCGTAACCGCCAATGATGACCCACAGATTTTGCTGTTGCGTTCACAAGTGAATTTTTAGCGGGAAATCTCTACAATTTTCTCTTTTAGAGAGAGGTAGATTTCTTCGAAATCGTCTTCGGTTTTCGGATCAGGTAGTGGCCAGTGCAGGCGTTCGGGATTGCCTTGGCCGAGCCAGACGGGGCAGTCGTTAGCGGCGGAATCACAAACACTGATGACCAGATCAATGACGGGTGCGCCGTCTTGCATAAATTCATCGACATTTTTGCTGCGTACGTCCTCGACAGAATGGCCATGCTTTTGCAGCACAGAGCGCGCGAACGGATTAACCTTTCCCGAGGGTTTGCTTCCGGCGCTGAAGGCGTGGCTGTATCCATGCTGCTTGTGAACATGGTTATAGATCGCCTCGGCGATGATCGAGCGGGCGGAATTACCAGTGCAGAGAAACAGGATGTTCATAATTTTCTATCCATTCCAGTATGCGGTTTTGCTCCGGGGTTATCTGTTCCGGCATTTCCCGGCGAATATATTGAAGGTCATCTTCCGTATCTACATCGGTGAGCATCGATAAGTGAACGGGTTTTGACGGCAGGACGGCTTCCAGCCGTTCCCGTGTCATGCTGGTACTCCACGGCACGGAGGTCCATATTTTTTGCTCCGTCGATACCCGCCCTCCGAACAGGTAATAACCGCCGTCCCGTGCCGGGCCAATGACAAAATCATTTGTATCAAGCGCGATGATGGCCTGTTCCAAAACATCTTTGGAAATTTGCGGTGCGTCAGAGCCTATCAGCAGTACACGGTCATAGTTAGTCAGCAGGGTTTCATAAATATAATGCTGCCGTTCGCCCAATCCGCCTTCGCCTGTATGAAGCGTAGGAAAACCCAGCCATAGCGGATCGGTAAGTCCTTTTTCTTCCGCCACTGCCCAATAGAGAACAATCTCCACAGTCTTTACAGTTTCCTGCACGGCTTCAAGACTGAGGGCATAAAATTCCTGCGCCGCATCGTTGCCTATCCCGGCTGCCAGCCGTGTTTTGACAGGCGACAAGGATGGTGTCTTGACGAAGATGGCGATGGCTGTGCTCATAATTCCTGCCCCAGCAGTTTCATCATCTGCCATTGCCGTAAGAGCGTGAGATTCAGCCAGCCTTGTTGCCGGTATTTACGGGCGCTTGTAACCAGTTTCGAGGGGATGCGGTTCAATCTTACGCCGGATCGATTCGCCAGCCTGACAAAGAGCAAATCTTCCCCGTAAGGCGCGTTTTCAGGGAAGCCGCCGATTTTGTTGAACAGGGTTTTGGAGATACAAAACCCCTGATCGCCATAGGGAAATCCGAACAGGCGCGAGCGCATATTCGCGCCCCACGCATTGAGCGAAGGCAACCCACCTTCTTCGTAGGCGAGATCGAAATAATGCAACGTGTTAGAACGTCTTTCCAAAGCCTGCGCCAAGTCAACAAGATTTTCAGCGCTGACGCGGCTGTCGGCATGCAGGAACCATAAGAATGAATTACGGGCTTTGGCCGCGCCCGCATTCAGGCTTTTCGCGCGCGAACCTTCGGAAGTCACAATGATCTCGCTCTCAAGATTCTTTAAATCCTCCAGAAGCCGTTCATGCGCCGTTTCACCGGACGCGAGCGGGATAATGATGCTGGCCCGGTTAAGCGCGGAGGACATCCAGCCACTCCTTCTGCTCAGGGCTTATGGCGCTGTCCGGCGTTAAAATCGAAGTTTTAAGGCTGGCGCGAATATCATCCGGCGTGTCTGTAAACGGTTTTTTCAAAAGCTCCGCCAGAACGGTCTTGGCTTTTTCCACCGCACCGCCATAAACCTCGAAAAACTTTTCAACGCTGACATGCTGCGCCGGATCATCCATCCAGCAATCGTAATCTGTGACAAGACAAACCGTGCAATAAGCCAGTTGCGCTTCGCGGGCCAGAAACACTTCCGGCACGTTGGTCATACCGACCAGATCACATTTCGCGGCATCGCGCAGGAAAAAACTCTCCGCTCTGGTCCCTAGACGTGGCCCCTCGACGCAGGCGTAGGTTTTGCCCGTATGGAGAGGTTGTCCCAGCCGTTTTGCGGCTTCTTCTATATCTTTAGATAAAGCCGGGCAGGCGGGATAGGCCGTCGAGACATGGCCAGAGACGCCGCCGCCGAAAAAGCTGTAAACCCGCCAGCCTTTCGTATGATCGTAATATTGCGCCGCCAGCGCCAGATCACCGGGTTTTATCTCTTCCCGCAGGCTGCCCGCCGCCGATACGCTGAAAATCCGCCGCGCGCCCAGCTTTTTCAGGGCGAAGATATTGGCGCGGTAATTGACCTCGTGCGGCAGGAATTCGTGATGCCGTCCATGCCGGGGCAGGAATAGAACGCGCTGCCCCTGATAAAGCCCCTCAATGATCGCATCGGATGACCTGCCGAACGGCGTTTCAATCTCGTGCTCTTTTTCAACACTCAGGCCGTCCAGCTTATAGAGGCCCGATCCTCCAATAACGCCCAGCATCTAGCAGCACGCTCCTGTATCTGTTGAACTGGCCGATGCAGGTGCACAATCAAACACGCCATAATGCGTGAAGAAATCGCCTTCAACGCGAAAATGTTCCGTAAAGCGCGTTTGCAAAAGCATGTTGGCCGTATTGCCGCAAATCGGCACCGGAATCCCGGTTTTGAATTCATGGTGATCGTCAAGAACGTAGCTGTGTGGGCATTCGGGAATCGTGCCCTTGTAATACGCCACATGACCGTAATTTTCGCAGATATCCTCCAGATCGACCTTGAAGGCGCGCATGGTCATGGAATAAAAATCGATCATCCCGGCTTTTTTCTGGACTTCTGCGTCGTCAAGGGTCAGTTGCCGCTTTGACATGATCCGTGTATCGGCAATACCGATCTTGGCCATCATGCGGCGGAAATCTTCCGTGTACATCGCCCCGCCCAGGCATTCGCCAAGCAGGATTTTATCGGTCTGTAGAGCCTTTGGAATGCGCCGTCCGGCAAACACATCTGAGAAATACAACTCCCCGCCCGGTTTCAGGACGCGGTAAATCTCGCTGAAGACTTTTTCCTTGTCCGGCGAGAGATTAATGACGCAATTTGAAATCACAATATCGACGCTGTTATCCTTGATCCCTGCCGTCTGCAAATCCTCGATATAGCCTTTCACGAATTTTACATTTGGCTTTTTGTGACCGAATTTATCCATGTGCCAGCCGATATATTGATTAGCAACCGATAGCTGTTCATCAGTCATATCAATGCCGATCACCTGTCCTTTCTCGCCAACGATCTGGCTTAACAAAAAGGCGTCACGTCCTGTGCCGCAGCCAAGATCAAGCACCGTGCGGCCTTCCGCCGCCACCGGTAGGGGAGAACCGCAGCCGTAGAATTTGGATTGCACCGTATCATGTACGTTTTTGAGCAACGCCTGCACACGCGGCGGCGGCGCGTCTAACGGACAGCAGGTGCTGGTTTTAAGGTCGTCGTTGGTCTTCAAAACCTTGCCGTAATAGTCCTGAACATCCTTGAGCGTTTGTTGCGACATTTTTTCTCCTTCTCACTAAATCTGTTTTGCGATGATATAAATCAGGGCGGCGAACAATGCAGCCACCGGCGCGGTGACAAGCCACGCAAACAGCATGGATTTCACCGTCTTCATGTTCAGCCCCTTTTTATTGGCGATGCCAACGCCCATGATCGCCGAGGATGAAACATGGGTGGTGGACACGGGCAATCCGAAACGGCTGGCCCCGATCACCAGAAAGGCCGAAACAAGGTTAGCTGAAAAACCCTGTTCATGGTTCATTTTTGTTACATTGAAACCCAA
>PFTR01000088.1 GCA_002789675.1 Alphaproteobacteria bacterium CG_4_9_14_3_um_filter_47_13
GAACAAACCCTTTGATACAGAAAAAAATATCCGGCATATCAAGGAAACATTTGACTCCTATCTTGCCCTGCTCCCGCCGCCAACAGAAATGATGGATAAAAATGACCGCGCCTCTTTACGTGCTGCCTCCGATATTATTTTAAAAGCTCTCGCATCGCGTCTGCATATGCACCTTCATTATTATTTTCAGGAAGGCCTTCTAAAAACCACAGCCTATCACGGCGATATGACGCAGGATATCTGGGCAACAAATGTGGCCTACCATCTTCTGCTGGAAAGAAGTCAGAATGCTGCGAAAGAAAGCAATATTTCCGCTCTTCATCACCTCGCCCGGAATATGCTGTTCCGTCTTCTGGAGACCATGCCGGACTTACTGATAAAAGCGGCTTCAACCAGCCGCAATGATTTGAAAAAAGGACAATATTACGGACTACAGATTTCCGACCTTTCCCGCCGGATGGTTATGGCGATGACTGGCTGTTTATCTCTTGCTCTGGATTTACAGGACACCTATAAAACGCGCCATACGAAAGAAGCCGCCAATAAAATAAAGCTGCTGGCGCGGAAAGATATGCGCCTTCGCAGGGCGCATATCATGGCGCGGCGATCCGCCAAAGAAGGTACAGCAATCAAAGGGAAACTTGATCATATTAAATTTTACAACCGCCCGGGAAAACCTTTTACGACCGCAAATTTTGTTAGCACCGACACCATTCTTCTGGCTCCCTTTAAAAGTCTGCTCCGCATGGGAGTGACCAATGGGGCGTCTTTCTGGGGCATTGGAAAAATGGTCAAAACAAGCAGTACCCCTTTATTCGAGATTGAATTTGAAGGCGCGGGGCAGCATGCCAAAACATATTGGGAAGATTATTTGTCCTACAGCCTGCGCGATATTTATAATTTATACCCCGGCGCCTTACGCATGACGTGGGAATTCCCAGATATTCGCCGTTCGGATGCGATGTCCGATCTTATTGGCCGTATAAAATAAAGAAGAAAAAAGGATAGAGAAAAATGCCTAGAACCTGTGAAGAAATCAGCGCTGCTCTGGATACAAAATATGACGAACTGACGACCATGTACGAAGAAATTGGTGTCAAAATAGATAAATTCGAACAACTCGCGGCAGACGTTGAAGCGCTGGATCAAGAGATTGGTACGATAAGTGAGCAGATTGACTATGTAAGAACTTGCCAGTTTCAGCTGAATAATCATGGCTATAGCAGCCTTGATGCCCTATGGGACGGAATCGAGGAAGCTTATGGTGTCATTGAAACTCTGGAAGGAGAAATTGAAGAACATGCTGCAGAAATGGAAAGACTGAATACGGAGTATTCCGATCTTCTGGCAGAAGAAGAACGTCTTGAAGGCATTATAGAAGCAACAGAAAGCGAAATCGAAGAAACCAACGCCCACATTGCCGGCATCGAACAGGACATCGAGATCAAGGAAGAACAGTCCAACCTCTATGACGAACTCGAAGAGCGCCTTGAATCCATTGACGAGCATAATGACAACGAAGAATATCTGGAAGCCTCGGAAGAGTTTGAAGCCTTACTTGAGGATATCGGCAATTACGATGATCTTCTGGCAGAAATTGAGCAGCTTTATGCCGATCTTGACACAATGCGCGGCGATGTCATTCAGGCCGAGCAGGATATTACCAATAAAGAGCAGGAACTTGCAGATATTGCGCAACAGATTACAGCCAATGAAGACGCTTTTGATGAAGAAGACCGTCAGGCCGCAGAAAAAGAACAGACTGTTGCTGAAAATGAAGCTGAAATTATACGGCTGGAAGGTGTTTATGAAGACTGCGCCGACATGGACGGAGTTGATGTTGATGGCCTGACAGCAGAAATGCAGGCTCTGATGGATGAAAAAGCGCCACTCGAAGCGGAACTGGGTGAAATGGATTTTGATACCGATATTCAGGACTATAATATAGTCCTGCAGTCCATCCAGTATAACGAGGATTCTTTTGAGGCGCACAAATGCGGAGGGCGCGGCTTTGATTCAACGGAGGGCGACTATGAAGAAGATCCCTATGATATCCCGGAAGAATATGAATCCGAAGAATGGGATGATCCCGAAGAATAGGCAGTTATCTTTATGGCGCATTACCGTTTCATCCATAATTTAAACGATCATAGTTTTTCCGCCCGGCAGCAGGGTTTTGTTACCGCCGCCGGTTATCTTCTTTCCGTGCATCGCTATAGTCCAAAATTCGTAGAATTCGCGCAGACTTTAAATCAGGATTATGATGAGCTTATTATGGCCGATAACGGATTTTTCGAGCGCATCCGGTTGCTGATCCGGCATTTTTCTGCCGAAAGCGCAGCCCTGCTAGAACAGGTATCTGCCCTTGAAACCACTCTTGGGCGAAGATGCCGCCCCGGCGATATGCCTCAGGACATACAGACAAACTACCGGATTCTGGCCAAAAAAGTGCGTGATGAAGTTTATAAAACAGAGCAAAGCCACGAACTTGATTTTTCTGCCGTGCTGGCCGAGCAGGCTCTGATCCAGCCAGACCGTCAAGTCTGCCCCGAAGATATTCTGCTGGCCAGTCTGGTCGGGCTGAATATCGAACCGGAATATTGCGCTTTGCCCCGCTCTTTTTACCGCTATCGCAACGAACGCTCGGCGCGTTTTTGCACATTTGCAAAAGAGGGGGCATGGGGCGCAACGACAGGATCCATCATGGCGGTGGCTTCTGCGGCTGATTTTAATTCGGCCTTTGATGCCGGACGGGAAATGGCACTGGCAGGGCATGAGCATTTTGCCATCGGGACAGGCGCTTACATGGCCGATCATCATTACACCGACCATTATAGGCAACACAAAAAAACTGTCATTCTGGAACGTTCCGTCCCACGGCGCTATCTTCGTACCATTCTTACAACACTGGGCTTGGTGCAAGGTTATAAAGAAGTTGCTGGAAAGCCCCCTGCGCATATTCATCTGCTCGGACTGGGGACACCAATTATCATGTTGATGACCGCATGGATTGGCCGCGATACACAGGAAATCAGTTTTGACGCAACAAGCCCGATCAAAGATGCCGTGGAGGGGACGATCTATGTTACAGACCCCAGTTATCTGAAATTCAAAACCCGGAAACTGGCCGAATTTTACGCGCAAAATCCAGCAGATAACTGGCAGTGTGATTGTCTCTATTGCCAGAGTTACAGCAAAAAATACCCTATGAATTCGGCAAAAGCCGCCCAATGGTGGGAGAAAAACCAGCCCGCCTCACTAGGACGAGAACATCTGGAAGACAATACCGCTCTGGCAGAAGCTCTGCCTTTATTTGCCGAGCCACGAAACAGCCCTTTTCTTGCAGATATCTCGGACTGGCGCATGGGGCATAATCATATGATGCTGGAGCGTAGTATGGCCGCGTTTAACGAGTGTGGCTCTGCAAAAGATTTTAAAACACTGGCAGAACATAAAATAAGCGCATATATCAACCGTTCTTTACCACACTATGCCTATGCCATACAGCATGCCTGGGAGATGGCATCATAATTGACAACAGACATATCACCAAGTCCCGGCGCCCCCTGTATTTATCTATTCCCTTGAAATAAAAGCACGAGTACCCTATAATTATAAGTGCTGGGCTTGCCCAGATATGATGCTAAACGCTTTGCGGAATAAGCGCTGTGGACCCGGGGGCAGTGCCCGGCGGCTCCACCATTTAAGTTGTGACCATAAAATACGACTTAGACGGCGGGGCCGAAACAGGATCGACACACGTAATAAAGGCACGGTCTGTATCCGGTATTGTACCACCGTTATCGGGCTGTTTTTATAGTTGCAAACGATAACAACTATGCTTTCGTAGCAAAAGCTTCTAACGACAACTTTGTTGCCGTTGAAGGGGAAGCAATCGCTGCCTAATTTGGCCGCATTGTGCGCTACACTTAAATCCCTGGAAGTCTAAGCGCTTTCAGGTGGGGGTTCGGCGGCACCTGGCAACAGAAGCCGCCACTTTTTTCTTCTTTGAAAATCATGCCCCCCTGCATTTTTATATTATTGGAAACTAAAGCAGGGAGTGAAAAATGTTACGAAACAGCTATTGTGCGCCGCACACTATTTTTTATCATTCTTTTTTCGACCCTGAAAAAAAGAATAAACACTCTTTCTACGCTTTGAAACAGTGCCGCAGCCTTCTTCCCGACGACGGTCGCGGCGACAGGAAAGCAAATGGCACAAAGCATCGAACTTTGCTTTGTTCTCTTCATAAATCTCTTCAGCAAAATAATGAAGGTTTTTAAGATTTTCCGGACTGGCATCATCAATTTGTGCACTAGGGGCGTGAGGGTGAGACGCGCCATGAACCATAGATTTATTAAAGATATAAAGATTATCTCCGACCTCTTCGGCAAAACTATCCATCAGCGCCGATTCAGACGCATGGAAAAAAATATTAATCAACGGCAAATCATTCACCGGATCAACCACACCCAGAGACCCATACCGGTTCCAGTCCTCTTTTTTGATGGAGCGATTCGTATAACCGGTGCCAAGAATAACCATAACCAGATTATGGTCTTTAGGGATATGCCGCCTGATGGCTCCCAGATAACTAATGCACGGATTATCAAAGATCACACCATCAATCGCCGAATAGGAAAGTCTTCCGGGTTCTCCTGGATAGGACGCCGAAAAATGATGACAGGGAAAATATGTCGGTGCCGCGCAGCTTGCCATGACAGCATCATAAAGACTGACATCCAATGTAGCAGACGGTTGCAGTTCAGAGTTATGCTGCCTGATATTTTTAAACCAGACAGCATGACCACCCTCATCCATAATATTATTCACCGTGCAGGCAGGCGTATCGCCTGTTTCATCCTTTTCTTCAGCCACTTCAAGCTGCTCGCCATCAATATTATAAGCAGGAATAATCAAACTACTGAGGGACTCTTCCAATTTTGCATCCCCATAAAGCGCCTTCAAGGCTTTACCCAGATTTTCCGGATCATAATGGCCATGGCGACACAGCCAGTTCAACTGGCTCAGCTTTAAAGTACGGTTATTAAAGTCATGCAAAATACCGCGAAAATCACGAAACTGGTCAGGCGGAAAAATATGGATCCCTTCCCGCTCATAGAATTTCACCAAATGTCGCGCTTTATAAAGCGGCATTTCAGGATGATCGGGGTGGCGGCGCGTCAAGGCCGCATTCAGAATAGCCCCTGTGGATGGCCCTGCGAATATATCAACCATTTCAGCCATACGCAGCCCTGTAGCATCCTCGATTTTTGACATGATATGCGCAGGCACAAGCCCGCGCATTCCACCGCCATACGTAAACAGAGCCACAAAGGTTTTATCAGGGTTCATCATAGGAAATCCGGAAGGTAAAAACTTTAATTATCAATCATAACGTAAGAAAGAGTCTTTGTCAGGGAGCAACGCAACAAATAGATCTGTGCACAGAGAAGAAAAAAAACCGGGTCACTAATGACCCGGCGAGTTGAACAGGGAGATTTCACGTCTCAAAAGACGTAGGATTCAAAAGAACCCCGCCAACGTAAAACGTCAACGAAAAGGGTTATATACGTTTGAAGAGTTTATGACTAAAGATATATTTGCATGACTGACATGCATATTATGCATATCTGATTTCCAGAGATTCTAGAAATGCGTTTTTGCCACATGCTCGAGAAGAAAATCCCGGAAAATTTCTATTTTCTGGGACTGACGGCGCTCCTCCGGATAAACGAAATAAACATCAACCTCTTTGGGCTGGTAATCAGGAAGCACAATCTCCAGATTTTTACTCTCGTCCGCCAGATAGTCCGGCAAAGCGGCCAGTCCTGCACCATACTCAACGGCCTGATGAATCGCATACATTGAATTAATCATCAGCAGATTATTATCAATTTCAGGATTCGCACCCGCCAGACGGAATAGCCAGTTCAGATCGGCAAACGGCGCCGGTGAGTTTTCAGGATAACCGATTAGCGTATGTTTTTGTAAATCTTTTGCCGTTTCAGGAATCCCCTGTTTTTTTAAATATGACTTTGAGCCATATATATGAAAATTAATAGTCGTGATCTGCCTTTGCACCAGATCCTGCTGTTCGGGCTTATAAAGACGAATGGCGGCATCGGCCTCCCGCATTCCCAGATTAAGAATACGGTCATCCAGTAAAAGAGAAAGCTGGATGTGCGGATGTTGCTCACCAAGCTGGCGCAAGCGCGGCGCAAGCCATGTGGAACCTATAAATTCTGTTGTCGTAATGCGCAAAGGCCCTTCGGGAAGCTGTTTTGAATCAAGAAGCTGCCCCTCGACCATGGACAGTTTCCCGAAAATTTCTTTTGCTGTTTTTTGTAGCAACTCCCCCTGCTCTGTCAGTAGCAAACCACGCGCATGACGATGGAACAGGATAATTCCAAGACTCTCCTCCAGCGTACTGATCTGGCGGGAAACGGCAGACTGACTAAGATTTAAGGTATCACCGGCATGGGTAAAACTACCCGCTTCAGCCACCGCATGAAAAATTCTAAGTTTATCCCAGTCCATTCAGCAGATCCTGTTCCCGTACCTGATTATCCGGCCTGCTTGACCCGCGCTGTCTGAAAATCGGCGCAAGCCTCCTGAATCCGCTGGCAGGCTTTGATAAGCGCCTCTTCCGACGTTGCATAGGAAATTCTGAAATACGGGGACAGACCAAAAGCCGCCCCATGAACACAAGCAACATTCTTGTCTTCCAGAAGATAAGTAACAAAATCCTCATCGCTATTTATGATTTTACCATGGGGTGTTTCTTTCCCGATCACACCGGCACAGGACGGAAATACATAAAAAGCACCTTCCGGTACAGCGCAAGTCAGTCCCTCCGCCTCATTCAGCATTCTGACCACAATATCGCGGCGTTTTTTAAATTCATCATTCCGCGCTTTCAGGAACGAGTGGTCGCCGTTCAAAGCCGCCGTCGCGGCGGCCTGTGAAATGGAAGACGGGTTGGATGTGCTTTGCCCCTGCACTTTCTGCATTTGCTTGATAAGCCCGGCAGAACCACCGGCAAACCCCAGCCGCCAGCCCGTCATGGCATAGGATTTGGAGACACCGTTCATTGTCAGGGTACGCTCGTATAGTTCCGGCTCGACCTGCGCCACCGTCATAAATTTGAAACCGTCATAAACGACATGCTCATAAATATCATCGCTCAGCACCCAGACATGCGGATGCCGCAGCAGAACATTCGTCAGCGCTTTCATCTCGGCCTGCGTATAGGCCGCCCCTGTCGGATTTGACGGAGAATTCAGAATGACCCATTTTGTTTTTGGTGTAATGGCGGCTTCCAGCGCCGCCGGATCGAGTTTGAAGTTTCTGGCTTCATCACATTTCACAATCACGGGCTTCCCCCCCAGTAATTCCACCATATCCGGATAGGACACCCAGTAAGGCGCAGGAATAATAACCTCATCCCCTTCATTTATCGTTGCAAAAAAAGCATTAAATAAAACCTGTTTGCCGCCAGTCGAGGCCATGACCTGATCCGCCGTATAGGTCAGGTTATTATCACGCTTGAATTTATCAATAATCGCCTGTTTGAGCGCCGGAGTCCCGCCCACGGCCGTATATTTTGTCTGGCCTTCATCAATCGCGGCCTTGGCGGCTTCCTTCACGTAATCGGGCGTATCGAAATCCGGTTCACCTAAGCCCAGATTAATCACATCTTTTCCCGCCGCTTGCATTGCCTTGGCCTTGCCATCAATCGCAAATGTCGGCGATGCTGCCATTTCTTCTACTTTGCTCGCATAAAAAGACATCACTAAACTCCTGTAATATAACCTGTAAAGACCCCACCATAGGCATTGCAGCACTTCGAATCAAGAGAAGATCCTTTTTTTATGCCGATTTTATTTGACAGCCTTTAGTGTATTATGTTAATAGTAATCATAGTTTAACAAGGGAGAGAAAAATGAAAAATCTATTTGACGCCGCACTGGAAAAAATTGGTGAAATATGTATCGAAAATGCAAAAGCAGACTTTAATGCCACCCGTAGAGAACATAAGCTCAATGAAATAGAAATGGCTAAAGCTACAGAAAAAAACAATAGCCAAAAGCCTTCATCATTTTATAGACACTTAAACTAAGAGGATAATCAGACAAACAGCATCTCTGCAAAAATAAAGATGCTGTTTATAAGAAGGTGCTACAAGACAGAGGCGTAAACCATTATAAATCCGGCTTAATTATCCTCTCCGGAAATATCAAACATATACTCGAAAGTTCGTATCCCTCTTTTCCCGTGCCCCCACATCAGGCAGTAATGCTGCAAGATCGGCGCAAGGATATTGCCTTCTTTCTCTGTAATATTTTTTTCCTGCACCAGATAATGAACCATGTCACCGTCATGGTAATGGATATTGAAATCCAGCCTTCCATCCGCCGTAAAACGATATTCCAGCATCTGCCCCGCCTTTAGATCCACACATTTTTCATGAGATTTTCGGGACTGCAAAGAAACAGTTTCTGCCCCTGCCGGAAGAGCGATGAAAACAATCAGAACAAAAATAATTCGTAGATAAGAAACTCTGCTCATCATAAAAATCCCTCTCAAAAACATACACTCTGATAAAATTTATTGAAGAAGAATAACGGGAACACGGGGGGCGGTAAAGAACAACTCCCCATGTTCCCGCATTTATTATTTTTCGCCATACATGCGCTGGAAACCCTGCGTAACTTTGGCAACAAAAGAAGGGTCACGGTCACGATAATAGCGGGGATCGCGCATCATTTCCCCCAGATCGCCTTCACTGATTTCCGCACCGGATAATTCCGGTTTTACGCTAATTCCCGGCTCCTGCCCTTTCATCATACGATGCAGTGCCATAACCCCTTCAAATGAGTTAGAGAGGCTTGCCAGTACTTCCGGCGGCAGATTTTTTTTACCGTAGGCCAGAAGCTGGCGCGAGACTTCCTGCCATTTTTCTTCTCCGCCAAAAGCTGCCACCAATCTTTCAACTTCACGATCCGCTTTAAATTCCTGCGCAAAACCTAAAATCATCGGCACAAATTTTTCGGCGGCCAGATCATAAACCGCCTGGACCTGTTCCAGCGTAAAACCATTGTCAAAAAGCTTTTGGTTCACGTCCTGGTCGGCGGCAAAAAGACCATGGCTTGTATCAACCTGATACTCGTCCACACTGGCAGGCGGACGCGGCATGGAAGACATCCGGCGTTCCAGTTCAAGATACGATTGCAATAAAGCGTCCGTACGCAGTGCGCCGGTTTGCGGGTCACGAAACTTTTCCGGTATTTCTGTTCTCTGGTTTTGTTCTATCGGTAATAAGTCATTCATCGTTTTTTCTCCTTAAGGTTAAAAAATTTATTCACACGCCCCGCCCTGCACTGATAAGCCGCAGGATATGTGCAACGAGAGCACGCTGTCCTTCGGCATAGCGGATTTGCTCATCCGTACTTTCGGCACTATAGGCACGCATGAAGGCAATCATCTGCAAATGCGCAAGCACCCTGCCGCCATCTTCGGTAGAAAAAAGCCGCGCATAGGCCTTTTCAATCTGTTGCCGCTCGATACGCGTAATATCGGGCAGCTCAAATACCGGCTTGTTCTTTTTCTGTCTTATTCGATTCAGAAACATTTTTTTGCTCCTCCATATTGTCTGTTTCATTTATAATAGGGGGCATCGCCCCTTTGATCAGATCACTCGGCACGCCAAGTGCTTCGCCGAGGAAACGCGCCGTTGCTCCAAGGTTGATCGCCGTTGTGGCCTCGCCGCCCATCCCCAGCACGGACTCGACCCAGAATAATGTATTCTGGATATTACGCTGCCCCTGCGCCCGTGCCAGTGGCGCACGGTAATCAAGTTGCACCAGTCTTCCATCAAGATTGATATCCGGCACTTCACCACGCCGCCGCAAAATATTAAAAGCGCGCTGAATCAATGGCGTCATTAATTCACTTTGCAAACGCCCGTATGTCGCACCGAGCAAAAGCGCCATTTCCGCGCTACGCTCCAGCACTTCGGTTGCCGTCATCCGCGCCCCGCCAATAGGCCCCAGCCTGTCCGTTAAAAGCGCATGGCGAATGCGGGCGCGGAGATCCTGTAATATAAGCTGCGATATATCAAAACGCCCCGGCATATCCAAAGGAGTCAAGCCTTTGGAACCCACCGCTTTGGGAATAATACTCCCCGGCTTTAATTCAATATTCGCGGGATTTAAGACACCATCATCATCGGCCTGCCAGATTCCGGTAACAGCAATCGAAGCGTTTTTGAGTATAAGCTCGACAACCTTATTCGCGGTTTTGATATCCGGCAGCGCCTTCATCACTGGCGAGCGCCCGTAAATTTCTCCCGGAGCCTTCAGCCAGCGAAATGCAATCATCGGCGAACGGGGAAAACGTCCTTCCTGTAAAAGAACAGGCTGTGTACTTTCAGTCAGACACGCTTTGAAATCAAAAGCGCCTTTTTCATTGGGCAAAATACTTTCCCGCACCCCGAATTTACGCTGCGCGTCTTGGATGCCCTCCTGCAGAATAGAAGACGGAATCTCCGCCAGCGGATAGCGCGCTTTGATTTGTGACAGGGTCAGACCCAATGTCCGGAACGAACCGGACAATGTGCCATTTATACCTTCTTCCAATACAATATCGCCAAGCGGAATAGCCGTGAATTTAAAGGCCGATAAGGCGCCCGGCTCTTCTTCCTCGAAAGCCAGCGCCGCCGTACCGCCAACAACAAGATCAAGATAGCATTGATGCATCTCGACAATAAAATTCGAGCGGTCAAAATGCGCCTGCATTGTTTTCCCTGCCTGCTCGAGAACAGGCGCCAGCGCTTCGGTTTCTCTGGCATTCAGATCAGGTCCCGGCTTCAGGCCAAACCATTGTGACCATGGCGGGGTTAAATTGCCAAGAAGACTCGCGGCCAGTTGCTCGGCGGCATCCAGTGCCGTCGCATCATAAAGATTATCATGACGACCTGATCCGGCACGTTTGCCGTTACCAAAAGCAAAACTGTTCTGTTGCGGCAGCGCATATTCATAGGCTTCCTGCCAGAGTTGTTCCCAATTTCCGCGCTTTGCGCGTGCCATTTCATAGCACTGCGCCAGAGCAGATAAATCCGCCTCCGGTGGCTGTCCATGCAGATTTTTTTCCCTGTCCATACTTATTCTCCCAGCAAAGTTTTACGATTTTGGGAAGTCACTGTTTGTGAAAGCAGACCGCTAAATCCTGTCAGAACTGTTCCCAGACGTCCGCGACTACGGCGTAACAGATTATCCTCCCGCGCCAGACGCTGCGCTTCTTCATTGCCGGCACTTTCGGGAATTGTGTTATTCTGATCTATATGGTCAGCAATCGGCGTTGTGCTTGTGGTTGCCATCGGAGCTGCCGGAATTGGCGCAGCAGGAATAGTATAAATAACAGGCTGCTGCACCTGCGGAATTTCAGGACGTGATGTTAGGCTACCCATAGAATATCTCCTTTTTATGATTGTCTTTTTGCAAATGGCAATAAAGTTGCCACGGGGTCAGAATAAAAAAACTGTGCAGGCCAAAAACTCTTTTAACGGCCTCGACACAAGTAAAGAAAGCCAGCGGCACAGGCTTTTGACGCGAATGATCCACAGGAGCCTGCACCACTTTCTGTCCGCGCCCCCGTAGCCATGCCGGTAAATCAAATGTCACCGGAATATGACCGTGAACGCGCAGATCCGTATAGTTCAGCATCGGATCAAAAGACAGCCAGCATTGCCCGTCATTCATAATCACGAAGCAGTGCCGGAATCCGGGGCGCAGAAATTTCAGCCACGGCCTGTCGGCCTGTCCACTAAAAACCACCCATGCCTTTATGGTTGGTCCGGAATCACGTAAACAGCCGCTCATAAATGCCCCCTGCAGGAAACAGGGGGATGGACAAGCCCCTTGCTCACCAGCACCATCTCGATCATCCCCAGCGCCTCAATCCATAATTGATGGGCGCGACGCTCTTTTATGCGATCGGGATCAGGCGGCAGCAAACGCCGCCCGTAATGACGCAGCACCAGCGCGTGATCCATGCGCAATTCACGCTTGCGATACAGCCGATCCAGAATTTTTAAAATGTCCAGAGGCTCACAAGGTCGTGGATAAAGTCCCAGCCCCATGGCAAAGCGTGCCCCCTCCTCCCGTGCCTGCTGTGCCTGAATGAACCAGAACCACGCCTCTTCCGCGCTGACAAAGGGAATCGTCTCGATTTCCGCTTGCGATTTTGGTGTATAATGATCTTTTTGTGTCATATTCAATATTCCCGCACATCTTTTTTGTTCTCTTTTTGAACACAAATGTTCTCTTTATGTTCTGAATATGCCGGATATTTGGAATCGTGTCAACAACTAAATAGGATTTTTTTCCTGTTTACCTGCGCATTTAAAAATGGGAGCATAATCCTATGTTTTCTCATGATGAAATATGGCAGGCGATTGACCGCCTTGCACAGCGCCACGGTTACTCCGCATCAGGCCTTGCCAGACAGGCCGGACTTGACCCCACCACCTTCAATAAAAGCAAACGCATCAGCGCCGATGGCAAACCACGCTGGCCTTCCACAGAAAGCCTTTCCAAAATTCTGACCGTAACAGGAGAAGATGTGACAACGTTTTTCAGGTCAGACCATCCTTCTTAAAGCACATACAAAGTCATTAAAATAAATATTGTTTTCTATTAATACGCCGATCCGGATGGTCTTGATGTCGATGGTTTATGGTTTGACGATAACCGTACTTCAAACGGGACAAAAGACGCGCTGGATTTTCATTGGAAAATCCCGGGAGAATCTGTTTTTGGCATGGATCGCCCTATAATTCATAAATGAATTCAGGCGATGACGATGTCTTGATATTTATGAATTCTTCTATATTATGTTAAAATTGGGGTTCATATGAAGGAACCGTATAGAGTCAAAAAAAAGAAGAGGCTGGTTCTGTGCCAGCCTCTTCTCTTTTCTTAATGCCGTCTATCTGCAAGATTAATGACATCACATCCGGCAAAATGTGCCAGATGATCTTCCCAGACTATAGTAGCATGTGCCTTTTTTCCGATCCGGTCTGCATAGTCCAGAAAATTTATAACATTTTCGCCGTTATGGTGGTCTTCTTCAAAAGTAATTTCTATAAACATTTTAGTCTCCCTGCTGTTATTTTATGACTGTTTTTTGTTTTAATTCGTAACTTATGAAAACAAATTAACATTATTTTAATTATTATGTCAAAATTTATTTGTAGGAAATTATTCCTTTACAGGAATTCTGGCTTCAGCCACGCTTTTCCATGGATAATTTATTTTATTTACATAGATTTTACGAAGATCTACCCGAACCAGTTGTCCGCGTTGATACGATCCGGCAAAGACTGGTGCAAACAGAAGACAACAAATAAACTGTGTTTCTTTCGACGGTTTTGTGGGTTAAAAAGAAGAAAAGGAAGAAAATATGATCCGGAATAAAGCTGCAAGACTTCTACTAGAAACAAAATCTGTTCTTTTCAATGCCAACGAACCTTTTCAATATGCCTCGGGAAATTATGGTCCGGTTTACGTTGATTGCCGCCGCCCGCTTTCTTTTCCGGCAGCACGGGATACCTTAATGGAAATGGCGGTCTCTCTGTTACAGGATGAAATAGGTACAGAAAATATTGATATCATAGCCGGCGCGGAGACCGCCGGCATTCCTTATGGCGCTCTCATTGCCGACCGGATGAAAAAGCCTTTGATCTATGTCCGCAAAAAAGCCAAAGGACACGGACGCATGGGGCAGATTGAAGGGCATTTTGAAGAAGGCAGTCATCCGCACGTCATTTTAACCGAAGATCTCCAGAATTTTGGTCACAGCAAGAGTATTTTTATCGAGGCGCTGCGCAAGGCAGGAGCAACAATTTCGCATTTCTTTGTCCTTTTTGATTATGGCATTCGCCCTGATGTGGCCAAAGACAACGAAGCCATGGGACTGACGCAGCATTCCTTATGCAACTGGCATGATGTGCTGACAGAGGCACGGCAGGAAAACTATTTTGACAAAGCAACGCTGGATTCGGTAGAGGCCTATCTGAATGACCCCGAAGGCTGGTCTCTGGCCAGACAAAAGGAACAGGCACAATGAAAATCCATTTCTATTGTGCCGACACCGAAGAAGCCGCGCAAGCCTGCCGGGATCTGGAAGCCGCCCATGGACAACATACAGCCGAAGAAGCAGGGCTTATTATTGCCCTCGGCGGTGACGGCACATTACTCGAAGCCCTGCATCTCTATCATAAGCTGGAAAAACCGTTTTATGGTATGAATAAAGGCTCTGTCGGGTTTCTGCTCAACCCCTACCGCGCCGAAGATCTTGATAAACGCCTGACCCATACTCAAAGCGTCACACTGCACCCCTTGGAAATGACCGCGCTTACGCAAGACGGAAAAACTATCGAAAGTCTTGCCTTTAACGAAGTGTCGCTCCTGCGCCAGCGTCATCACGCCGCACGAATCGGTATTTGTGTAGATGATATCGAACGCCTTCCCGAGCTTGTCTGTGATGGTGTTCTGGTGGCAACTCCCGCTGGAAGTACCGCCTATAATCTTTCTACCCACGGGCCGATTATCCCGCTTTCTGCCAATGTTCTGGCACTTACCCCCATCAGCGCCTATCGTCCCCGCCGCTGGCGCGGTGCGCTTTTACCCCATCATGCCCATATCCGTTTTGAAATTCTTGACCCTTCCAAACGTCCCGTCAGCGCTACCGCCGACACAACAGAAGTCCGCGATGTCATACAGGTTGATATCCGCGAATCCCGCTCGGCCTCCGCCACGCTCCTCTTTGATCCCGATCACAATCTGGAAGAGCGGATTTTGAAAGAGCAGTTTTTGCCTTAACCCATCGCTTTCAAATGCCACAACAACAAAGAAGCCGCTGTGCGGTAGGGGGCAAAACGCTCCCCTTCGCGTAACGTCATATCAAAATCAGGACGCTGCGCTTGTCCAAGATAACGGCGCAGCCCTTCCTGTATTCCCAGATCCCCTGCCGGCCAGACATCAGGGCGGGCAAGGCAGAACATCAGGAATATTTCCGCACTCCACGCCCCGAACCCTTTCAGAGCCATCACAGCGGCAGAGACCTCTTCATCCGAAAGGCTTTCAAGTGCCAGCGGATCAAAACATTTTGTCTCGATGACCTCCGCCAGATCCAGAATATAGCGCGCTTTCTGGCAGCTTAGACCCAGCGCCCGCAAATCCTCCGGTGTCTGAGTCAGAACAAAGCGCGGAGAAACCTCTGTTACGCCTTCCTGAAAACGCCGCCAGAGGGATGAGGCGGCCTGCACAGAAACCTGCTGACCAATAACAATCCGCACCAGACCGGAAAAGCCTGCGCCGATATATTCGCGTTCAAAATCCCCGGGGGTCAGCCCCCACGCGCTAAAAACAGAATCATTCGTCAGTAGATAAGAAAGCCCTTCATGGATCAGGGGCATCTGATGGAGATATTTTATAGACATGATCCTGCCTTTTGACAGATATTATTTCTGCTCTTGATACAGAGTGTCCCCCTACATAAGATCCCTGCTTTCGATACGATCGCTCAGAAGAGATGAGAATAAAAACCCTCAAGCACCTATTTCAATTGTATAATCCTCGATTACAGGATTGGCGAGAAGTTTTTCGCACATTTCCTTGACCCGCGCCTCATCCGTTCCTTCTGCAATTTCAAGTTCGATCATCTTGCCCTGCCGTACCTCACCGACCTCATCAAAGCCCATCCCCTCCAGAGCATGACCAATGGCTTTGCCCTGCGGGTCAAGAACGCCTTTTTTTAGGGTAATGTGAATAACTGCTTTCATCATGTTTATCCTTTCCCGCCCGGTTTTTGCGGTTTTGGCTTGTTAATACTGCGCAAACGCCGCTCGCGTGCCAGTTCATTGTCGATCTCTCCCAGACCTGCCGCGACCTGCTCGTTAATATTCCCGCCTTCAATAATGCCGCCTTTGGGAATCAGTCCCAGTCTTTCCGCGACCTGCTGATAGGCCTCGATCATTCCGCCGAGATCCTGCCGGAAACGATCCTTATCCATTTTCTCGTTGGTCTCCATATCCCATAAACGGCAATTATCAGGCGATATCTCATCAGCCAGCAGCAAGTAAAGCTCTCCATACTCGCCCCAGAGTCTGCCGAACTCCAGCTTGAAATCCACCAGCTTCAGACCAATACCGGCAAACATACCATTGAGATAATCATTGATGCGATAGCTCATCGCCACGATTTCCTCAAGTTCATAAACATCCGCCCAACCCAGTGTCATGATATGGCTTTCGCTAATCATCGGGTCATTCAGCTCGTCTTTCTTATAATAATACTCGATCAAAGGCTGTGGCAGGATTGTCCCCTCCTTCATCCCCAGACGGGTGCAGAGCGAACCGGCTGCAATATTCCGGATGACAACCTCGATCGGAATAATCTCGACCTCGCGCACCAGCTGCTCACGCATATTCAGAGACTTAAGAAAATGTGTCGGAATGCCGATTGTTTCCAGCCGCATCATCAAATGCGCCGAAATCCTGTTATTCAGAACCCCTTTTCCGGCAATTGTGGCCTTTTTCCTGGCATTAAAGGCGGTGGCATCATCCTTGAAATACTGGATCAGAGTTCCTGGCTCCGTACCCTCATAAATGATTTTGGCTTTACCTTCGTGAATGAGCCTGCGATTTACCATGAAAACTCCTTGTATGATAGCGATTATCTATATAATCGTAGATTCCCGTTCCAAGCAATGGTACAAGATACCAGAACTATTTAATCCCGTGTTTAATAGAGGAAGACCAGAATGTCCAGTTTTGAAGAACGAAAAGATGCTTTTGAAAATAAATTCGCCCATGATGCAGAGCTCACTTTTAAAGTTGAAGCCCGCTGCTGCAAGCTATTCGGCATTTGGGCCGCAGAGCAGCTCGGCCTTACAGGGGCGGATGCCGAAACATATGCCAAAGAAGTTATTGGTGCCAATCTTGAAGAACCAGGCTTTGATGATGTCAAACGCAAGGTTATTCCCGATTTTCAGGCCAAAAGCCTTGATATCTCGGAGCATATCATCGACTCAATGCTGGAAAAATATTTTGAAGAAGCCAAAATTCAGATCATGTCCGCAACGGAATCATAAGAACTTCTCCATTAAATCCCCATTAAAAAGCCCCGCCGAAGCGGGGCTTGAACTTTTTTTGATTTTTTTATTGTTCCCTGGTTCAACTCACATGCCGGAGTTGTGATTTTTCCACCCTCTATCACTCCGCGATCACCCGCGTTGTGTTCATTGACGCAACACGAATTTAAAAATGCCTTTAATCTGAATATTAGGTTTTTTAGATCAAAGTCAATAATTTGACAAGACTAAAAATTACATTTTTTTGCTGCAAACGCATATATTATTCGTATTATACCTAAAAAAGGTTATAAACTTGCGCAGAACAAGGCTTTTCTGTTTCTTCCTTTACTGCTAAACAGGTGTCATGAAAGCATCAATTATCGTATTTCCGGGGACAAACCGTGAAAAAGACATGGTTATGGCTCTTGAAAAATCCGGAATCCGGCAGCCAGCACTTGTCTGGCATAAGGAAACGGATCTCGGAAGCCCCGACCTTATTATCCTGCCCGGTGGTTTTTCCTACGGCGATTATCTACGCTGCGGCGCAATGGCGGCGCACTCCCCTATCATGAAAGAAGTGATTGCCCATGCCAATAAAGGAACCCGTATCCTTGGTGTCTGTAACGGCTTCCAGATGCTTGTTGAAACGGGATTGCTGCCCGGCGCTCTGCTACGGAACAAAACCTTGAAATTTATCTGCAAGCATGTCCATTTGCGCACGGAAAACGGCGACACCGCCTTTACGAATAAACTTGGCAAAGACCGTATCATTCATGTTCCTGTGGCGCATGGTGATGGAAATTATTTTGCCAATGACGAGATCATGAAAGAGCTGGAAACAGAAAACCGGATCGCCTTTCGCTACTGCGATGAAAAGGGCGCGATCACGAATCAGGCCAACCCGAACGGCTCTGTCTCCAACATCGCCGGAATCCTGAACAAGCGCAAAACCATCCTCGGCATGATGCCCCACCCCGAAAACGCCACGCAGGACTGGCAGGATAATATGTCAGGGCTGCCTTTGTTTGAAGGAATTGTAAAGGCTTTGGGATAGCTTTCAACCATGAAAGAAGATGACCCCAAAAACATCTATACTGTCCGAGCCGATCGCACTGAAGGCATAAAATTTCCGTTAATTTGAAGGCTACGGAATGTCTGAAAGCTTCTGTTTTTCTCTCTAAAATTCACACGTGAGTTAAATGACATATAGGTCAGAATAAAAAATTGACAGCGAAAAAAAACATGCTATATAGCTTGTCTATTATCAGTCTAATCATTTAAAAACACGAGTATATAAAATGAAAAATACATTCACAACTGCGTCTAAAGAGCACTCTACAAACTTTGAAAATATTCCTGCAAATGATTCTAATTTGATCTCTTATGATGATTATTCTCATGCTGGCGGTGTAGGATCTTCAGGTCCTCGATTAGGACAGGGATCTGATGCATTAATACGGAATCCGAATGCATGGGGTGCTGATGGAACGCCGCAGACAATCACATACATATTTTTGGACAACAAGCCTCCCGGTTATGATTCAGAGTTCCTTACCGGCTTCCAATCCTTTCGTGACCCTGCCCGGGCAGCGGCTATGGAGATATTGCATGACATTGAATTACAAACAAATATAAATTTTGTTGAAGTTACAAAATATTCAGAATCCAATATAAGCTTTGGCGTTGTCGATCGCCCGGGTGGCATAGCTGGAACAGCATGGTTTCCAAGTAATACGGATCAGAAAGGTACGATACAAGGCGATTTATGGGTTGATGTCAGATACAATGGCACTTATGAAGATGGTTCATTTGCGCTATATAATTTACGCCATGAATTATTACATACGCTGGGTCTGCGCCATTCATTCGAAGGCGGATTAATCGGTCCTGAAAACACAACAATATATACGAATCTGGCCTATCAAAGACCCGTCGAACATCCGCATTCCAATATGCTTTATGATATCGAGGCTCTTCAAAAAATCTACGGTGTAGACACGACATCTACGAGTGGAAATGATACGTATATTCTAGAAACAGGAACACATGCTATCTGGGATTCCGGTGGCATAGATACCATAGATGCCTCCTCTATAAATTTTAATCTGGAGATTAATCTGAATAGTGGAATCTACGGAAGCGCCAGCGCAAATGGTGAAAAAGGTTTTGTCATTGCCAATAAGACGACAATCGAGAATTACAAAGGCGGAAGTAGCTCGGATACTGTTTTTGGCAATAATGTTCAAAATAACATTCAAACCAATAATGGTAATGATATTATCTATGGATCCTCTGGCAATGATACGTTAAATGGAGGAGGCGGCGTCGACTATCTCATTTATGAATCATTACCTTATAATCAATTTAATTTTTCAAACTATTCTGTAGATAATTTTGGAGTAACAATCACAAACAGAACCGGGGGCTGGATTGATAAAGTTGAAAATATCGAGTTTTTTCAGTTCTCTGATAGAACTCTCAAGTTTAGCGATATCTTAACCGGTCATTCTGATGGAACTGTTAGTGCTATTGAACGTAACCATGCCCCCAAAGCTGGAGATGACCACTTTATTGTAGAAAAAGGGGATCGGCTAGTCGTTCAGAAGTCTGAGATACTGGCGAACGACAAAGACATTGATGGTGATAGTATAAGTTTTGTCGAGAATAATCAGGTTGTTGACGGCAGGATCAATACATATAGGGATTATTTTGCCTTTCAGGCACCACGATCCGCAGGCGTTCATAAATTTGATTATCTTATCTCGGATGGTAAGGGAGGAACTGACGTTGGAACAGTCACAATCGACGTTCTTGATTATCTAAATCGTCCCCCTGAAGCAGTTGATGACTATTTCACAATGAATGCCGGTTCCCAAATAAGGATTCATGTAACCAAGTTACCCTGGAACGATACAGACCTGGATGGTGATCCTCTGAGCCTTGTCAGTGTGGATAACTTACCCGAAGGTTTCACATACGCAAGTAATTATGTCACTTATAAAGATGAAGGAACGATCTCACGAGACTTATCATTCCAATATACTGTCTCGGATGGTGTCTTGACGGATACAGGGAATGTTTTTGTGACAGTGAACGGAACAGAACCACCTCCTCCGGTTCAGCCACCACCAACAACGCCTCCCCCACAGCCACCGGAGCCTCCTCAACCAGAGTCCCCTACGAGTACGGGTATTCTGACATTCAATGAAGATAATTTTTCAGCCTATACCATTAAAGGAGATAGAAACGTAAAAGTATTTGATATTCTTGATAATGGCAAAACCGTCCATATGGAAGGAAATCTATGGAAAAAAGTTGCTTTGGATATCGAGATTACAAAAGATACCGTTCTGGAATTTGATTTTAAATCAAATATAGAAGGTGAAAACCACTCTATTGGTTTTGATGACAATAACTACGCCTCAAGATCAGACCTTATTTCACTTCACGGAACAAGTAATAAACACTTCTTACAGGCAGAACCCTATAAAGGGGATGGTAACTGGCAACATTATACGATTAAACTTTCTGAATTTTTCAATGCGGGCAAGGAAGTAAATTACCTGACATTTGGAAATGATGATGATTCTTACAGTAATGCAGACAGTTATTTCAGGAACGTCGAAATCAAAAATGGACAAACGGATAACAATCCCGGAAATGCTTTTGATGTTGATACCGCAAGTATCAGTAACTCTTCGGGCAACATCAAGTTTGACCAGGGGGACACTTTGACCGCCACAACTGATTTTGCTAAAACAGCCGCCTGTGAGATGGAAGACATCCAGTTTGATGCTGCCGGAGAGAGTTATCACCTTACAGATATTCCACAGGACAGTAATGATGTAAGTCTTGTAGGAGTCGCGCACACAATGCCTGATATGCCTTTTGATTTTAATTCTTAATATCGGTTTTTATTAATTATAAAGGGGGGAGATATGATCCCCCCTTTATTTATAGCCAGATGTACAAACGCGCCCCCGCCTTTTAAAGAACATATAGACAGGCACAGGAAAGATTTTTATACTGCAGACATAATCAATAAAGAGCAGGAGAAAAATCATGGAAAATATTTATACCATCCGCGTATCGCTGGACAAAAAAACATATCGCGACATTGCCATACAGGGGGAACAGAGCCTTTATAAATTTGCCGAATCCATTATCGATTCTTTTGATTTTGATCTGGATCACGCCTTCGGGTTCTTCAGTAATCTGGAAAGCCCCTATGGGTCGAGCGAAGAATCATACGAATTATTTGCTGATATGGAAGATTATGAACCCGTGCAGGAAAATACAAAAGGCGTTGAAAAAACAAAAATCGCCGATGTCTACGAACAGGACAAAAAAATGCTGTTCCTGTTCGATTATGGCGATGACTGGATCTTTATGACAGAATGCATCAAAGTGCAGCCGGCAACGTCAAACGACCACTTGCCGAAAATAATCAATTCCGTTGGAGAAGCGCCAGAACAATATCCCGATTACGAGGATTGCGACGACGAAGAAGCGGCGTGATTAGGGGAAAAACATCCCCGCCATGCCCACCTACGCGGGCATGACGGAAACAACCTTCGCTACTTCGCGGTAGAAAGAAAAAACGACAATGATAAACGCAGCACAAAAAATAAAAGAACCCTCCTTTAAAGAGCCTGAAATAACACAGGCGCTTGCTGCCGAGCACGGGCTGAACGAGGAAGAATATCATCTCATGCTCTCCATCATCGGGCGGACACCGCGTTTTACCGAGCTTGGGATCTTCTCGGTCATGTGGAGCGAGCATTGCTCTTATAAATCCTCACGGCTGCATTTAAAGAAGCTGCCAACAAAAGCGCCGTGGGTGATTCAGGGGCCGGGCGAGAATGCCGGAGTCATTGATATTGGCGATGGGCAGGCCGCAATCTTCAAAATGGAATCACATAACCACCCGTCATATATCGAGCCTTATCAGGGTGCGGCAACGGGCGTTGGCGGAATCATGCGCGATGTGTTCACAATGGGCGCAAGACCGATTGCCAATATTAACGCACTGCGTTTTGGGGATCCGTCCCACCCGAAAACACGGCATCTGGTTTCCGGCGTTGTTGCCGGCATTGCAGGTTACGGCAACTGTATGGGCGTGCCGACAGTCGGCGGCGAGGTAAATTTTCACGCCTCCTATAACGGCAATATCCTTGTCAATGCGATGACCGTTGGCATTGCCGATCAGGATTTTATCTATTATGCACGCGGCGCAGCGCCCGATCAGCCCGTTGTCTATGTCGGCAGCAAAACCGGACGCGATGGTATCCATGGCGCAACAATGGCCAGCGCCAGTTTTGACGATGAAGCCGAAGCCCGGCGCCCGACCGTACAGGTTGGTGACCCCTTCACCGAAAAACTTTTGCTCGAAGCCTGTCTGGAACTGATGCAGCTTGATGCAATTATTTCCATTCAGGATATGGGCGCGGCGGGACTGACATCCTCCTCCGTTGAAATTGCCGATAAAGGCGAAATCGGTGTGATGCTTGATCTTGATAAAGTACCGCAGCGCGAGCCCGATATGAGTCCTTACGAAATCATGCTTTCTGAATCACAGGAACGTATGCTGATGATTCTCAAACCCGGCAAGGAGACGCTGGCGCAGGAGATTTTCGAGAAATGGGATCTTGATTTTGCCGTCATCGGCACAACCACAGAAAAGCGCCATTTACATTTAAGTATGCATGGTAAAGTCTGGTGCGATATTCCTGTCCCGCCTTTGGTAGATGATGCCCCGATTTATGATCGTCCGCAGGGTCTTTATCCGAAGCCCGCCCCTGTCCCCGTCATAAGCGACACAGGCCATCTGGAGCCGATATTAAAAACACTTGTCTCCTGCCCCGATATGGCTTCAAAACGCTGGATCTGGGAGCAGTATGACCATCTTGTTATGGGAGAAACTGTGGCGCAGCCGGGACAGGCCGATGCGGCAATTGTCAAGATTCCGGAGAGCAACAAAGCCCTTGCCATCACCTCGGACTGTACCCCGAGATACTGTCACGCCAACCCCTATGAAGGCGGAAAGCAGGTCATCGCCGAGAGCTACCGCAATCTTTGTGCCACAGGCGCAACACCGCTGGCGGTAACGGACAATTTGAATTTCGGTAATCCGCACAAATCCGAAATCATGGCGCAGTTTGTCGGCTGCATCGAAGGAATGGCAGCGGCCTGTACCGCGCTGGATTATCCGGTTATTTCCGGCAATGTCAGCCTTTATAACGAAACCAATGATACCGCAATTCTGCCAACGCCAACGATTGGCGGTGTCGGTCTTTTGCAGGACTGGCGTAAGGCCGGCACCATTGGTTTTAAAACAGCCGGAGAAACCATTTTTCTCATCGGGGAAACGCACGGCCATATCGGACAATCTCTTTATTTGCGCGAAATCCACAATTCCGAAGCTGGCGATGCACCGCCTGTTGATCTAGCCACCGAACGGCTGCACGGCGAATTTGTCCGTGATCTGATCCAGCGTGGACTTGTCAGTACCTGCCACGATATCAGCGATGGCGGACTGCTTTGCGCTCTCGCTGAAATGGCGATGGCGGGACAATGTGGCGCGTCCCTTGATCTTGATGATCCCTCTCCCGCTTTCTGGTTCGGCGAGGACCAGGCGCGCTATGTCATTACCACTTCTGAAATAGAATCCCTTGAAGCACTGGCAAAAACCTCGGGAGTTCCCTTAATCCCTCTTGGTAAGACAACGGCACAATATCACTTGAAGCTACCGACAGGACAGGTTATCTCTATAGAAGATTTAAAAAAACTGCATGAAAACTGGCTGCCGGATTATATGGCCGGAAAATCATAAAAGGGAAAACTGAAATGGCGATGGATGCGGGCGAAATCGAAGCGCTGATTAAACAGAACATCCCCGATGCGACTGTAAAAATTCAGGATCTTCGCGGGGATGGCGATCATTATGCCGCTTATATAGAATCAGACTCCTTCATCGGAAAATCCCGTGTCCAGCAGCACCAGATTGTCTATGCAGCACTACAGGGAAAAATGGGCGGCGACCTTCACGCCCTTGCCATACAAACAGCAACACCAGAGGAGTAAAAAATGGAAAATGTAGTTTTTGACCGTATTCGCAAACAAATTGAAAGTGACGATATTGTGCTTTATATGAAAGGCACAGCCATTTTTCCGCAATGCGGATTTTCTGCGGCAACAGTGCAGATCCTGAGCCAGATCGGCGTACCGTTCAAAGATTATAATGTCCTTGAGGATAGCGATATCCGCGAAGGCATCAAACAATTCACCAACTGGCCGACAATCCCGCAACTCTACGTCAAAGGCGAATTTATCGGCGGCTGCGATATCGTCCGTGAAATGTTCGAGACGGGCGAATTACAGGAAATGCTGGAAGAAAAAGGGCTTATTGCCGCGTAAAGACACAAAACCTTAAAGAACATCATGCCCGCGCAGGCGGGCATGTGACAATAAACAGGTGTGCGGCAAAGCGTCACTCTTTCTGGAAAAACCTATATCCGGGGCAATTTACTATCCTTATAGATATTGCACGACATGATAAGCCCAAACCCGATCATCACTGCCATCATCGCTGTACCGCCATAGGAAATCAGCGGTAACGGCGCGCCAACCACGGGAATTAGACCCATCACCATCGCCACATTGATAAAAACATAGAGCGATAAATTGACCATCAGGCCAAAGGCCAGTAACCGTCCATAGCCATGGCGACAGCGAAAGGCAATCCACGCCGTATAAAGGAAAGCCAGTGCAAAGAGTCCAAGGATCAGCAGACCGCCAATCAACCCCCACTCCTCCGCCCACAGGGTAAAAATAAAATCCGTTTGCTTCTCGGGGAGAAAATTCAGGTGACTTTGCGTCCCTTTCAGAAATCCGCGCCCTTCTATACCACCCGAGCCAAGCGCAATTTTTGACTGCGTAATGTGATAACCCGCGCCGAGCGGATCATCTTCAGGATGCAGAAATGTCAAGATACGCTGCTTCTGGTAATTATGAAGGCCAAAATGCCATGCCAGCGGGATAATCGCTGCCGTAGCGCCGATCCCGCCGATAAAAAGCCAGGCCGGAGCCCCTGCGACAAAAAAAACAGCTACACCCGCCATGACAATCATTAAAGATGTCCCCAGATCAGGCTGCAACAAGACCAGCGCAACAGGCGCAAGAATCATCAGTGCAGGTGGAATGAGAAAAGAAATACGTTTCATATCCTCCAGCGGCGCAGCATGGAAATAACGCGCAAGCGCCATAATAACGACAATCTTCATCAGCTCGGAAGGCTGTAATTTAATCACACCAAGATTAATCCAGCGCTGCGCTCCCATTCCGATATGCCCCTTGATTTCAACAATCAGCAAAAGTAAAAACCCTATGGCATAACAGACATAAGAAAGCCTTTGCCAATAGCGGATATCAATCAAGGCCATCACAATCATCCCTACCAGAAAAACAGAAAAGCGCATCATCTGTCTTGAGGCCCAGGGATGAAAACTGCCTCCTGCCGCAGAATAAAGCGCGGCAAAACCGATAGAAGATAAAAAAATGATCAGGAGAACCAGTCCCCAGTTGATATAAATAATTTTTTGTTTCAGGGAAAAACCGCCCTGAATTGAAATTGATTTTGCCATTATTTTTTTGTCCCATCTTTCATTTCTGTTAAAGCACGCTCCTGCACTTTTAACAAAAGATCACGGGCAATAGGCGCTGCCGTTGCCGATCCGCTACTGCCATGCTCAACAACAACAGTACAGGCATAACGCGGTGATGAAACAGGCGCATAGCCAACAAACAATGCATGATGACGAAATTTCCATGGCAGCTCACTATTCTGCACGCCCTCAAGACGATCCGCCATACTAATACGCCGCACTTGTGCCGTCCCCGTTTTTCCTCCCATTTCAAATCCTTCCTTTTGGATCTGCGCCGCATTCGCTGTTCCGCGCAGACTTCCAACAACCTTATCCATTCCCTTAATAATAAGGGCGATATTGCTCTTTTTAAAATCAAGTTTTCGCCATACCCTTTCCCGCCCGGACAGGTCGTCTATCGAATTTGTGATCCACGGTTTGACTTCATACCCGCCATTGACCAGCCGCGATGTCATCACTGCAAGCTGTAAAGGCGTTGCTTGTAGAAAACCCTGCCCGATACTGGAAACAATCGTTTCTCCCGGTTGCCAGCCTGTACCGAAATGCCCCATCTTCCATGCTTTTGTCGGCATCAACCCCGGTCTTTCTTCGGGCAATTCAAAACCCAGTGTCTGTCCCATCCCGAGCTTATTGGCATATTCTGAAATTTTATCAATACCAACATCTGTAGCCATTTTATAAAAAAACGTATCGCAGGATTGCGCAAGGGCTTCCACAAGATCAACACGTCCATGCCCGCCCCGCTTCCAGCAATGAAACCGATCACCACTATAATCATAATGTCCGGGACAAAAAACGCTCGTATTCTGACTGATTTTTCCTTCTTCCAACCCTGCCATAGCCGTAACCATTTTAAAAGTTGATCCCGGCGGATACAGACCACCAACCGCTTTGTTATTCAGTGGCAACCCGGGATTGGCCAACATTTCCTCCCATATTTCGGCAGACAGGCCACGCGTAAACAGATTAGGGTCAAAACTCGGAGAAGAGGTTAGGGCATAAACAGCGCCCGTATGAACATCCATAAGAACCGCAGAGGCGCTTTGCTCCATTTCAAGACGCTTTTGCATATAAATCTGTAACTCGGAATCGATTGTCAGGCTTATTTTTTTGCCGGGATTGCCGGGTCTGCGTTTTAATTCCCGCACCTCACGACCGACAACATTGACCTCGACCTCTGCTGTACCTGCCGTTCCGCGCAATCCTTTATCATAAAATTTTTCAATACCGGTTTTCCCGATTTTAAAACCGGGCAGCGTTAAAACAGGATCACCGGTCAACTCCGAAGAGCTTACCGCTCCGACATACCCGACAAGATGCGCCGTTGCTTCCCCTAAAGGATAGGTACGAATTTCCCCCGCATCAATGGATAGTCCGGGAAGGTCAGGCAAATTCACTTCAATGCGCGCAACATCTTCCCATTCCAGATTATTCTTTACTTCAAGCGGAACAAAATCTGCTTGTTTTTCAGCAAGTTTCATCGTTTTTTTAATATCGCGCTGGCTAAGCTCAATCAGTTTTTGCAGGCGCGAAAGAACTTTTTCAAGATCCCCCGCCTGTTCCGGCACAATCAAAACACGGAAGCTTTGATCATTGACGGCCAGTGGCACACCAAAACGATCCACAAGCCTTCCCCGCGATGGCGCCAGCATTTTCAGGTTGATCCTGTTATTTTCCGCCAGCGTTTTGTATTTCTGCCCTTGCGCAATCTGCAACCACGCAAGCCGTCCTCCCAATATGGCAAGACAGCTCCCCTGCAACGCGCCGATGATAACGGCGCGGCGCGTAAAGGATGTCAGCTGCTCATTATCCTTTTTCATGTCTACCGGATTTCTATCGCCTTGATGCTACTGGAAGCATACGATGCGTTACCACGAGCAGCAAGGTCACAAAAGGAAATAAAAGAAGGCTGAGTGCACCGCTACTCAAAACAGGCAGGAGCGGACTCCAGTGCGCAGAAGACAAACCATATAAAGCCCACTGCACACAAACAGACACCAGTGATACCACTCCAAATACAGCCCAGATCGTACTATAAGGCTGCCCCATCAAAAAACGCCTCTGCTCCCGCACAAGCCAGTGTACCGTTACAAGAACCAGCGCATAAATACCCGGCGGCATACCGCTTAAAACATCCATAACAAGACCAATGATAAAACAAAAAAATATTGGCAATAATGTCGGACGGTATATCGCCCAGTAATAAACAGCCATCAGAACAAATTGCGGCTTAAGCGCCGCTGTCGGCAAAAAGGGCAACGCCACAACATTTAAAACCAGCAAGCCAAAAAGAAGAAGATGCGGCACAAGCAAACGTCCGGCATGCTCTATTTTTGTGAATGAAAAATCCTGATCGATCATCGCTACGGCAATGCCTGCCCCTGTGCAGGTATCAAATTATAATCATCTGCTTTATTGATGATACGAACCATATTTACACGATCAATAACGGCATAGGGCTGGATCGCAAAAGTTCCGTCTTCTGCTTTTATAACCCGTCCCACAGGAAGACCATAAGGAAACAGACCGCCATGACCGGATGTAATAACGCGTGCCCCTTCCTCGATCTTAATCTCGGGTGGCAAATGCAGAAGAGTGGGGATATCACTATTATTTCCGGCCAGAATAGCGCGTTGTTCCATCCCCGGAATCAGGACAGGAATACGGGAGTTCATATCGGTTAAAAGCAATATACGCGCTGTTTTTCTACCACTTTCAATGATACGGCCTACCAGACCGTCTCCAGCCAGTACAGCCTGTCCGCTTTCGACACCGCTTTCACTTCCAGCCAGCACCAGAAGACTTTTGGCAAATGAATTACCGGAATCTGCAATAATGTGAGCCGACACAAAACGATGTGCTGGCTCAATTTTAATGTTCAACAATTTTTGCAGATTTTCATTTTCCTCCTGCAAGGTCAATGCTGTCTGATACCAGTCCCGAAGGCGGTCATTTTCCTGTAACAATCTGGCATTTTCTGCCTGCAATGATGCCACACCGCTAACGGCTCGCACATATTCAGCCGCCCGGAAAAAAGGCCGGTTGACCGCAGAAAGCACAGGCCCGAACAGATCTGTTGTCTTTGTTCTTGCGCCTTCAAGAAGTGAGGGATTCAGGGATGAAATAGAAAACAGGATAAGAGAAAAAATAATGAAAAAGAAAGACCCTGTCTTTGCCCCCCATAAATGCAAAGGGACAACGCGTGTCATATTTCTGGTTCTTGATCTGTGTTTCAAAACAGTTCCCTTAAAAGGCTTTGCTGTTTACGAGCAATAAGTACTAAGTGCTAGAAAAAAACAACAAAGAAGCAAGCCCCTATCTATAAAATATAACATGTATTTGTGAATAACCGCAATGCGTTTGACAAAAACTGCTTTTTTTAGAAATTCCCGATCAGGATATTTTTAAGGGTTTTCATTTCCTCCAGCGCATGGCCGGTTCCCAGTGCCACGCAGGAAAGAGGGTCGTCGGCAATCGCCACAGCCAGACCCGTTGCATGACGCAAGACATAATCCAGATTTGACAGCAGCGCCCCGCCCCCTGTCAAAACAATTCCTTTTTCTACAATATCAGAAGACAGTTCAGGCGGCGTATGCTCCAGCGCCACCTTGACCGCCTCGACAATCTGTCCCACAGGCTCCCCGAGAGCTTCTGCGACCTGCCGCTCGGTCACGACAATTTCCTTGGGAACGCCGTTCATTAAATCGCGCCCCTTGATCTGCATTCTACGGCCTTCT
Organism: Alphaproteobacteria bacterium CG_4_9_14_3_um_filter_47_13; assembly: GCA_002789675.1. GTDB lineage: Bacteria > Pseudomonadota > Alphaproteobacteria > Micavibrionales > Micavibrionaceae > UM-FILTER-47-13. Next base: position 29,540 of record PFTR01000088.1, read on the forward strand.
CCATCAGCAGGAAGACACGCAGAACCAATTTCTTTTTTAATCCGCTCGGCGGTTGTTTCGCCAACCAGAAGATTATGCACCCGCCGGATATAGGCAATCACAGCCTCATCCATTTTATCGCCGCCGACCCGTACCGATTTTGCATACACGATACCGCCCAGTGAAATAACGGCAACTTCTGTCGTACCGCCGCCAATGTCAACGACCATAGACCCGGTAGGCTCGGTCACAGGAAGTCCCGCACCAATCGCCGCCGCCATGGGTTCTTCAATCAAACCGACCTGTGAGGCTCCAGCACTTTCGGCAGATTCAATAATAGCGCGCTGCTCAACGGCTGTAGAGCCGGAGGGCACACATATAACCATTTTAGGGGATACAAAAGACCGACGATTATGCACTTTACGGATAAAATGCTTGATCATGGCCTCTGTGACTTCAAAATCAGCAATGACCCCATCCCTTAAAGGGCGAATCGCCACAATATTTCCGGGAGTCCGCCCCAGCATTTGCTTGGCTTCATTACCGACAGCAAGAATCTGTTTTTTACCGTGAATCAGCGAAATTGCCACAACAGAAGGCTCGTTCAGTACAATACCCTGATCCCGAACATAAACCAGCGTATTGGCCGTTCCAAGATCAATCGCCATATCTGCAGACATAAAACCGAAAAGTTTTGAAAACATCATGATTCCCTGTGGATTGGGATTGTTATAGCAGACTCATAAATGTTATGCATCAAGATTATAAAAGCCTTCAGGCAAAAATAAAAGGCTCGCGGAACGAGCCTTAAACAATACACAAAAGTTCCTGTTAGCCCTGACGACCCTTCATACGTGGATTACGTTTATTAATCACATACATACGGCCACGGCGACGCACTAACTTACTGTTCCGGTCTCTACTTTTCCATGTTTTTAGCGAGTTTTTAATTTTCATCGCTTGATCTTTCATCTCATATTTAATCAGAAGCAGCACATTACATAGGCTGCATTAGACTTGTCAAGCTTTTCTATACTGTAAATATGCAGAATTTTTATAAAAAAATTCAAACAATAAATTGATTTCCTTTAAAAAACAGTCACCATTAACGGAAATATAATATATCTCGCCCATTATTATACTTAAGAATAATGGGCCATTGGTTTCTAATACAATACGAATCAGATAGACAGGCTCTAAAACTATGGAAATAGCAGAAGCAAAAAAAATGTTCAAAGCCGGTGATGTTATCATGCGGCAAGGGGACAAAGGTGACTGCGCCTATATTATTGAAGAAGGTCTGGTCGAAATCCTGATCGAAAAAGACAACGGGACGATCCAACAGGTCGGCACACGGGGGGAAGGAACCATTATCGGCGAAATGGCGATCGTTGATGATGCCCCGCGAACAGCCACCGTCAAAGCCCTTAAAGACTGCAAGATGCTCGAAATTACCCGCGATGATTTTTCCCAGCGCCTGAAAAATGCCGATCCTGTTATCCAGATGATTAGTCAGGTTATCCTGACGCGCTACCGGGATACACTCACAAGATCAGAAATATTACGGGAAAGTGACAATTTCCCCCCGCCTGAGGCTCTTGAACGTAGCTACGCTGCCCGGACGGATGTCGTTGAATCCATTAAAATTGCCAACGAATTCAAAGCCGCCCTTGAAAATGGTGATCTCGAACTACACTACCAGCCAATAATAAATCTTGGAAATGGCAATGTTTCAGGCTTTGAAGCCCTGATGCGCTGGAACCATAAAAAAGATGGTTTTATCTCTCCGGGTGTTTTTATCCCGATTGCCGAAAAAAGCGGTCTGATCATTGAGGCCAGCAAATGGGCGCTCAAGGAAGCCTGTGCGGCACTCGGCAGAATCGAAAAAGCGGTTGAGAACAGCACACCCTTGTATGTCAGTGTAAATTTTTCCAGTCACGATTTTGCCGAAGACAACTTTGTAAGTAATTTGCTTGAAACAATTCAGAACAGTCAGATCAAACCACCCCAGATTAAACTGGAAATAACAGAAAGACTTTTGATCCAGCAGCCGGACAATGCCAAAGAAACACTGGAATCCTGTCGGGATGCAGGAGTCGGGATTGCCATTGATGATTTTGGAACGGGATATTCATCTCTGAGCTATCTTTACTACTTCCCCATTCAGGTTCTTAAAATAGACCAGAGCTTTATCCGTACTATTTATAGAGAAGATCGCAGCCTTGAACTTGTCAAATCCATCGTGGGTCTGGGAAAAAATATGGGTATGGAGATTGTTGCAGAGGGCGTGGAAACACTGGAAGAGGCCGAATTACTCCAGAATATGGGCTGTGATAGCGCACAAGGGTATTATTTTGCAAAACCCATGTCAGAACAGGAGGTTATTAAAAAACTATGTCACTGGAAACCTCTCAGGCTTTCAGCTTAAAAAATAAAAACCTTCAATTGTTAAACTGTTCACATTTTATTTCCATATAATATGTTACGATCAAAGTAAGGTTGGATAAATAAAAGGGAAAATTATGTCAAACACTCCTTATAATCACGGCACTACCGGGGAACACGTACCGGAAAATGACATAACGCATACGATTCAAGCATCAGGGCAGGACAATATTCCTGTACCCAATGCCGATTTTGTAAAAAACTCCGAAATATTGCGGGATGGACAGGATTTAATTCTGCAGGCTCGGGATGGGTCGGTCATTGTTATTGAAGATTATTTTAGCATTGATCCTGCACCATTACTCCAGTCTCCTGACGGAGCCATGCTGACATCCGATCTTGTGAACTCCTTTATTCAGCAGACAGGGCATGCCCAATATGCAGATGCCGGCTCCATGAGCGATGCCAACCCGATTGGGGCTATTCAGGAAATTACCGGAAAAGCGAGTGTCACCCGTAATGACGGCTCCCGGGACACAATTACAATCGGAACGGCAATATACGAAGGTGATGTCATTGAAACTGAAGATGACGGCGCGGTCAATATTGTCTTTATAGATGAAACAAGTTTTGCCATTTCACAAAATGCCAAACTGGCGATTGATGAATATGTTTTTGATCCGTCCTCGGAAAGCGGCACATCAGATTTTTCTATTTTACGCGGACTCTTTGTTTTCACCAGCGGTCTGATCGGACGTGACGACCCCGATGATGTCAGTATTGACACACCCATGGGTTCAATCGGTATTCGCGGCACGATTATTGCCGGCAATGTTACGACAGGCGAGATCACCCTGATGGAAGGTGCCATTGTCCTGCGCGCTTTTAATGGTAGCGAAATTACACTTGCCAACCAGTATGATACGGCACGCTTTGATCCTGCAGGTGGCGAGACCTCCTATGTTGGAAAAACCACACCTGAAATATTCAACAGTAATTTTGAATCTGTGAAAGCTGTGGCTCCCGCTTTATTTGCAGCGCCACCAACAGGAAACGAGCCTGCGGATTCCTCCCAGCCAGAAGCCGCGCCGCAGCAGCAACCGGCTGCAGAAGATCCCTTCTTTGACAATAAAGCCGATGCCCAATTTGATCAGGGAGTCAACACCGTCCCTTCTGGACAGTCTCAACCCTTACTCAATAGTGAGCCCATAGTAACAACTGCCCCTTTGGACGCACCACTACCGCCACCACCAGTCGCACCATCATCGGATCCGGTTGGTACAGATACTTCTGTCAACAGCACCCCTCTGCCGCCGCCCCCTTCAGGAAGCACAACGACCACGACCAGTACCAGTACCAATACCACTACAAACACGAACACAAGCGGGACAATCTTCCTGAATAGTATTGGCGGCAGTCAGGGTTTTATTCTCAATGGTGTGGCGGGATCACTCTCGCATTTCGGGTTTTCCGTTGCAGCCTTGGGTGATCCGGATAATAACGGTCTTGGGAATTTTCTGGTAGGCACAAATGTCGACACTGCAGGAAAAATATATAAATTCAATGGCATGACGGCAGATGGTAACCAGTCGATCGGTCCTAACAATACAACAACTGCCGATGTCGCCAGTATTGGTGATTTTAACGGCGATGGCATAACCAATTTTATTTCCGGTACACCTTTTTCAGATAATATTACAACCGATGGCGGAGGCATTACGATACACTCTACAGGAACAACAATTGGTACCGGCCTGAATGCAGGAGACATGGCCGGCCAATCCGTGGCAGGTATCGGCGATATAAATGGGGATGGTCTCAATGATATCCTGTTTGGCGCACCCGGAAGAGATAATGGCGGTACAAACTATGGTTCCAGCTATATCATTTTTGGTGCCAGTGCGGCTGGAGTCATTGATGCCGGTGCAATCGGTTCCAATAGGATCAAAATAGATGGCTCCGGCTACACGAACGGACAATTCGGGAATTTTGTCAGTGGCGCCGGAGACTTCAATAATGATGGTTTTTCTGACTTCGTCTCGACAGAGCATATTTCAGCCAATGCCGGACAGGCATATCTTTTTATGGGTTCAGTAGCACCCGCCTATTCCAATCCAACTGGCGCATCCTATATTTTTACCGGCATAGGAACAGACGGGTTTGATGTTCCTGTGATGAGTATGGGGGATATGAATGGCGATGGAACAAGCGATATTGCCATCGCCGATACATTAAATAATAAAATCCATATTCTTTTCGGCGGGGGAGCCGTCGATACAGTCCTTTCGGATAATGTCGGCAGTAACGGATACACCATTATCAATAGTGGCGCAGGGGAGATTGATGGCGGCGGTTATGCCGGAGATTTTAACGGTGACGGATTTGATGACATAGCGCTTGCTGTCCGTAATGGCACATCTGCCGATATTTTCGTTATTTACGGCAAGGCAGGAATGTCTGGCATCCTTGATATACAAAGCCTGTACGGTAATTCTGCTCTTGCCTATCATAGCAAATATACAATCGGACATACGGCACCCTTCGAATTTAATTTTTCCGCGACAGCAGGCGATATAAACGGCGACGGATTTGATGACCTTCTGGTCGGAACACCCGAAGCCAATGGCGGAGATGGTTCAGTCGCTGTTCTTCTCGGACGGAATGAATCAAAACTCGGAGCCGATGGGAACCAGACCCATATCGCCCATGATACCTCACCAGACAATAAGGTTTTTGCAAATGGCGACAACCAGCATCTGGTGGGTGATAGCACGAACAACGAGTTAAGCGATAAACTTGCCACAGATTTATGGGCGCATACAAATGTTTCCATGCGCGGCGGTGCAGGTAATGACATCATGACCCTTAACAATCTGAGTGCCGGCGTTGATGTCCATAATGCCAGTACACTGGGTAATCTTGATGGCGGAGCAGGTCATGACAGTCTTTTATTTTTCGGCGATAATGACACGCTGGATTTTTCATCTGTTGGTTCAGAAGGTCTGTCCGGTATCGAGGTTTTCCAAATGATGGGAACAGGCCAGACCCTTAAACTGGGTATTGATGATATTTTCCGTCTGCTACAGGAAAGCGATAACGGAACGCTGAAAATCTCTGGAAACGGCAACACAAATAATGAATTGATGATAGAGAATAACGGAATTACTTTTTTTGGCGGAAGCAATCTTACACCCGCTATATTGAGAACCGAACTTGATGATGTTCATGACCCTTTAACAACCAATAGCGTGACCCATACAACAGTTGGAAACTATGAAAACTTTAGTATCGGTGGCTATACGCTGCAAATTGAAAATATTCTGCTGGATGCAACAAATCCTGCGCAAATTGTTTAACCCCCCGCACCAGAAAGCAAAAAACTGCCCTCGTCACGGCAGTTTTTTGTTATGCCTCACTTGCTCTCTGCGATAAAGACACCGCGCCAGTCTTCTTTAGGAGGGTTTTTCTTCATAAGCGCGATACGATCCATAAAAACGTAATAAAATACCGTCATCCCTTCTCTTGCGATAGTCTGGCACTGCTCTGCCAATTTTCTGGCATCATCCCATTTTCTGGCACGATAGGCTTCGAGCATGGCCTTGTGTTTTTCTTCCCACTCCAGAAAATAATCGCTTTTTGCCATCTCCTCATCGCCAAGAAGAACGAAAATCCGCTCGGGTTCCCTTTTTCCCTTCACCCGAATAAGATCCAGTTCGAGAGTCGCCATCCCCTGAACCTGCTGCCGTGTTTTTTCACCGAGGAGAATTCGTACACCATAGTTTTTGGTTTGCCCCTCCAGACGTGAAGCCAGATTAACCGTGTCCCCAAGTGCAGAATAGGCAAAGCGTTGCCTGCTCCCCATATTACCCACACTGGCATGCCCTGTATTAATTCCAATTCCGGCCTCGAGAAATACAACCGGACGCCCTTCTTCTTCCGCTTTTTGTTTGAGCGCCGCATTAATCGGGATCAGTGCCTTATTCATCTGTAAAGCCGTATGGCAGGCATGAAGCGCATGATCCTTATCATCAAGCGGCGCATTCCAGAATGCCATCATGGCATCCCCCATATATTTATCAATCGTCCCGCGATGATGCATAACCAGATCGGACATCGGCGTTAAAAAATCATTCATGAGATGAATCAAATCCTCCGGACTCATCGTTTCGGAAATAGAGGTGAAATTACGGATATCGGTAAACATAACGGTAAGCTCTCTTGTATCTCCGCCTAGTTTCAGCTTTTCAGGGTTTTTAGTGAGTTCCTTCATAAATTCAGGAGAAATATAAAACCCGAAAGCCTGCCGAACCTGTTTGCGCTCGGCTTCTGTGCGGATATAAGTGAGCAAAGAAGAAATCACGAATAAGGCTAAAAAACAAAGGCTGGTATAAACCGGATCAAGAAGCAGTCCATAGATTTCAAAACTATACCACGACACAAAGGAAATAGCCGCAATGAGCGTTACTATAAAAACAGCCATATAGACAGCACCGATAAAAGGCGCGAGTAATATAATCAGCAATCCGATCACAACGACAATAATCAGTTCTACCCCATCCATAATTTTTGGACGTGAAAGAAAATCTCCTGAAATCATCTGCTCAACGACATTGGCATGAACCTCTACGCCGGGGATAAAAATATCAAGCGGTGTTGATCTTATATCCTTCAACCCCTCGGCACTTGTCCCTATAAAAACGATTTTATCTTTTATACGCGCAGTATCAGTCTGATAGTCAAGAACCTGCCACGCCGGAATATATTTTCCGGAACGCTCTTTACTAAAATATACAAAAAACTGACCGTTCCAGTCCAGCGGCACTTCATATTTGCCAATGCTCATTCGCAAGGGGGAGTCAAACACCCCGATTTCATCCGGATTCAGCGTTCGTATTTTTACAAGCGTTTTGGCTCCCTGTGACACACGCAATGCCTCCATTGCCAGTGAGGGATAAAGAACCGGAGCCTTATTCTGCTGCTCTTTAAAAGAAAAAAGCAAAGGAACACGCCGGATGATCCCGTCAATTTCCGGAGAGACACCAAAACATCCATTTCCCGCCGCCGCCTTTGCCAACACAGGAAGATTGGTTGCCGCGCCAGGAATACCCGGAACAGTTTCTGTTAAAGACCGCGCCGATTTTGTCAACAGAACAGGCTGCGATAATACTGGCGTCTGACGCGTTACATTTTCATCTCCTGCCCAGATAAAAGCCGTGACAACACGCTGCGAATTTTGAATCGCCTGTGAAAAAACCATATCATGATCCGGCATAACCTTTAAAATTTCCTGTAGCCCCTCATGCTGCTGCTCCGGGGGCAGCCGTTCCAGAATCTCCTGGGGAGAAGTGCGGTCACGTTCGGCAAACACCATATCAAATACAATTGCTTTTGCACCCATCTCACTTAAATTATCGACCAGCCTTGCCAGTACATGACGCGACCACGGCCACTGACCCAAATCTTCCCGTCCCAGAGAGATTTCATCAATATCCACAATCACGACATCATCTGTCTGTGGCCTTGGATCCATCTTATTATAAGCATCGAACGCAAGATAACGGAGGGACTTACTCCAGTTATAATCGTGAATCCGCACCATCAGAGCGCCCGCCAGAAGCGCTAGCAAAACAAGTGTATGAATCAAACGGTTCGTAAGAATTCTTGACATGATCCTTTACCTTTACCGTTCCCGCAGCGCATTGGCACGGGCACGCAAAAGCGGCTTTAATAAATATGTCATGATTGTACGCTTGCCTGTTACAATCTGTGTCTCTGCCACCATACCCGGTGTAATCGGTAATTTATGATCTTCGGTTCCCAAATAGTTTTTAACGGTACGTACCTCGATTTCAAAAAATACATTCCCGTCCCTGTCTGTCACGTTATTTGCGCCAATGCGGATTAACGTCCCCTTTAACTGTCCATAGATTGTTGCATCATAAGCACTTATCTTGACATTAACCTCCTGCCCCGGCTTCAGGAAAGCAATGTCACTGGGGCGGACTTTAGCAATAATCTTGAGTTCGTCATCAACCGGAACAATTTCAATTAATTTATGCGCTGGTTCAATCACCCCGCCTATCGTTTTTACAGCAATCTTGTTGACAATTCCGCTGACGGGAGCGCGAAGCTCGGTACGGAACACGCGGTCACCCATTGTTTTCAGGCTTTCATCAATCTGCCTGATCTGGGTTTCAACCTCGTTAAGTTCGCCCAGCGCCTGCGAGCGGAATTTATCGTCCTGATCTTCTCTTTCTTTTTTAGCACCGCGTAGTTCGGCCTCAAGCCCGATAATTTTTTCTTCATTGGCTTTAAGCTGTCCTGATAAATCACTGAGTTCACGCTGTAATTTTATCTCCTCCAATTTGGGAACGGCGCGCTGCTCTACCATTTTACGGGTAATCTCCAACTGCTGGTACAAAAGTCCCCGATTATCTTTAATCCGTTTTATCTCGGCGCCAGTTTCGGCAAGTTGTGCCTGCGCACTGTTAATTTTATTTTCAAAAATACTTTTAGCATTCTCCAGTTCCTTCTGGCGGGAGTCGTAAAGCGCTTTTTCATTCGCAGAAATCTGTGGAATATCTCTGGAAATATCTGCGGGCAGCGAAAACTCCGTCCCGTTTGCTTCGGCTGTCAAACGCGCTTTTTTCGCACGAAGGCCCAAAGATTTTGCTTCTGTGCCGCGTTCCTCCGATGAAAATGCCACGTCACTGATCCGCAGCAAAGCCTGATCCTTTTCAACACGATCTCCTTCATTCACGAGAAGTGCGGCCAGAATACCGCCTTCCAGACTCTGAACCACCTGAATTTCCTGCGTCGGAACCACCTGACCAGAGCCACGCGTCATTTCTTCAACCCAGGAAAAATTCGCCCAGACCAGAAAAAAAAGCACCAGAGATACAATCACCAATAAAAAAATATTGGCGGCGACATGCGGCTTCAATCGTACCGCAGCCTCCAGTTCACTCATAAATTCCGTGTCTGCCGTCATTATTCCCACCTGTTTTTCAGCGCGCAACAGGAAAACAGTTTTTTATCAAGCTATTTACCCTTTTGGTATTTCCACTTTTCCTTGCGCCAGTGCTTCCATCACTTTATCCCGTGACCCATCCATAATAATTTTCCCCTGATCAATCAGAATAAGACGATCCACCAGCGCCAGCAAATGCTGGCGATGCGTAATCAGGATAAAGGTTTTATCTTTGATCTGTTCCTTAATATGCTGGACAAAGGCATTTTCTGCCTGCACATCCATAGCATTCGTCGGCTCGTCACAGACCATGATATTGGGTTGAAGGAGCATGGCCCGCGCCAGTGCAATGGCCTGCCGCTGACCGCCGCTCAAACCTTCGCCACGCTCACCGACAGGGGCATCATATCCCATTGGATGACGAGACACAAAATCATGAGCGCCGGAGAATTTTGCAGCGCCCAGTATTTCTTCTTCCGTTGCCTGCGGTTTACTGATGGCAATATTCTCGCGTACCGTCCCGCGAAACAGCACAATATCCTGCGCGATGCAAGCCATATTCCGGCGCAAATCCGCCGGATCAATCTGGCGATAATCGGTATCATCAGCATAAAGCGCGCCGCTATCGGGATCATAAAGCCCAAGAATCAAACGGGAAATCGTGCTTTTACCGGAACCAATCCGGCCAATAAGCCCGACATTCTCTCCGGGGTTAATCGTAAAAGAAACACCATCAAGCACTTTTTGCGCCGTATGAGGATAAGTAAAATCAACTTTTTCAAATGAAATTTTTCCCTTGAGAACAGGACGATGCAAAAACTGTTTCTGCGCCGGACGCTCGGTCGGCAAAGCCATAATTTTATTTAATGTGGTGAGAGAGCTTCGCGCCTGATGATAGCGTGCCAGTAGATTGGCAACCTGCCCGATCGGTGCAATGGCACGTCCCCCGAGTAGAACACAGGCAATCAGCGCCCCCATCGACATCTCCGAATCCGCAACCAGATACATCCCCATCAATACAATGATAATGCTTGTGCTCATCTGCAAAAAAGTAGCGACATTCACCCCAAGCGCCGAAATAAACCGTGATTGCTGCGCAATCGCCGCACTTTCCCCGACATGGACACCATAACGCGCCCGCATCCGCCCGTCAGCGCTAATCGTTTTAATCGTTTCCAGTCCATTGATTGTTTCCACGAGCAGGCCATGCTTGGCCTCGCCGGACTGGAGAGATTTCCGCACCATCACTTTAAGCGGCCATTGTAAAAATAACCCGACCCCGACCACAATCAGGATCAAAAAAAACAGCATAAAGGCAATAGGCCCCCCGATCAGGAAAATAATAAACAGGAAAAACAGGGAAAACGGCAAGTCAATCAGTCCTGTCATTGTTGCCGATGTCATAAAATCACGCACCGAGTCAAACTCGCGCAACATACTGGCAAAAGCACCGCTGGAAGCAGGTCTTCCCGCCAGTTTCATATTTAGAAGCTGATCATAAATACGGCGTGTGACAATCACATCAATACGGCGTCCTGCCAGATCAATGAAATAGCCGCGTAATGTCCGCAGGATGAAATCAAACAGATAGGCCGTCAATGCCCCTACCGCAAGAACCCAACCGGTTTCAAGCGCATTATTCGGGATCACGCGGTCATAGACATTCATAATAAAAAGAGGGCCGACAATTCCGAACAGGTTTATCAGAATAGCTGCCACAGCCACACGCCCATAAATCCCTTTATTCTGGCGTATCACACTCCAGAACCAGTGATGGCCTGTCTCTTCCGGTTCAGATGCCTGTGGATCTGTAAAAGACGTACGGGGATGAACATAAATCGCAAAACCGGCGCAGGCTTTTTCAAGATCACCAAGGGCAATATCCCTGCTCGTTTTTGTTTCCGGCAGATAGATTGTTGCCTTATCTCCCTTCAGCGCAAGCAGAACACAGCATTGATCTTTTTTAAGAATAATCACAGAAGGAAGAACAGGCGCGGCAATCGTTCCGGGATTTTCACAGGCGACAATCTTTGCTTTTAATCCTGTATGCTCCGCCGCCTCACAAAACAGATCAGGCCCCATTCCTTTTTCATCGTAGGCAAGCCCTGCCCGAATGGCCTCTGCAGATTTCGCACGGCCATGATATGCCGTTAAAAACACAAGACACTCCAGAAGAGAATCAATTTTTACTCCGGTATCCGGCTTATTTGTCATCGGCTCTCGCGGGAAGCGTTGTCAAAGCTTCCTGCAACCGCCCCATACTGGCAAGAACGGCAAAACGGGAGGCCACAAGTCTGTATTCGCTATTCATCAGACCAAGCTTCGTATTAAAAACAGCATTATCGGATTGTAGAAGCTGCAAAAGATTAACACGAGCCCCCTCAAATTGGGCCTGATAG
>PFTR01000147.1:0-12657 GCA_002789675.1 Alphaproteobacteria bacterium CG_4_9_14_3_um_filter_47_13
TCTTCTTTTTGTCATATCGGTAGATCCCTTTCGTTTTAATGTCAGAATTCCACCTTAGCAACATGTCCGATTTTCTGGGACCACCTCTTCTTTATACTGGTTGAGTTTGTTGCGTAATGTACGGATCGAAATCCCAAGGATATTAGCGGCATGGGTACGATTGCCAAGGCAATGATCCAGAGTATTTAAAATCATATCGCGTTCGACATCCGCAATGGTTCTGCCAACCAGATTTTCAACAGCACCTGTATTCTGGATCGTATGAGTGACAGAACTCTTTGCGCTGGAGACTCCCGTTGGATCGGGGGCGCTGGCTTCCGGTGTTATGGCAGGCGTTTCTCCCATATTGCCTTGAATTTGCACGGCCTCCGGCTCGATCTCGTCACTCATGGACATGAGCGTGGCGCGGTGCATTATATTTTCAAGCTCGCGAATATTGCCGCGCCATTTGGCGGCTTTCAGTTTTTCCTGTGTCTTGAGGGCGATTTTCTTTTTGGGAATACCATTCTGCTCGGCGAATTTATCGGCAAAGAACAGGGCAAGGGGCACAATATCTGCTGGCCGTTCGCGCAAGGCCGGAAGGTGGATATTAATAACATTCAGGCGGAAATAAAGATCTTCACGGAATTCTCCTTTGTTCACGGAATCCTCCAGATTGCGGTTTGATGTGGCAATGAGACGGACATCGACTTTGACGGGATCATTGCTGCCGATACGGGTGATTTCTTTCTCCTGTATGACGCGCAACAGTTTTGCCTGAAGCGAAGGGTGCATTTCCGAGACCTCATCAAGAAGTAATGTACCGTTGCTGGCCTCTTCAAATTTACCGATACGCCGTCCGGCGGCGCCTGTAAAAGCGCCTTTTTCATGACCGAATAATTCGGATTCCAGAAGGTTCTCCGGTATGGCGGCACAGTTGACGGCAATGAAAGTGCCGTCTTTGCGTTTTGATTTGCGGTGGATATATTGAGACATGACCTCTTTGCCGGTTCCTGATTCCCCGGTAATCATGACAGTGGCTTCGGAGGAGGCGACTCTATCGGCCATAAGCAGAACATTTTTCATCGCCGGATCATTGGCAATCATCGTATTGTTTTCTGCTGTCACCGCTTCAAGAACGGCGGCGATCAGATCGGCATCGGGCGGCAGGGGGACATATTCCTTTGCGCCGTCTTGAATTGCCTTTACAGCGGCGCGGGCATCGGCATCAATGCCGCAGGCGACCACAGGCATATGAATCCGTGCTTCTTCAAGATCGGTCACAAATTTTGCTATATTCTGTTTGACATCCACCATGGCGACGTCGGCACCTTTGCCGTTCATGAGCGCCCCGAGTGCTTGCTCGGTATCCTCGCAATGAATGACTTTTGCCCCACGCTTGAGCGCGATTTTACCAGCAGTGCTGATATGCCCGCCCAGATGTCCGATTATCATTAAACGCATTAAAAGTCCTTTATAGCTGAAAATAGATACTGACACTTTATTTTAGACTGAAACAGGGGATCCTCAAAGGGGGTATTTTTTCTTGACACAGAAACTTGCTATATGGTAAATAAGATAATATCTGAATCCATAGAATGGTAAAGACAATGAAAGCAATAGAGCAGGTCGCCGAAGCGTATCAATCTATAAAAATTGCGCAAAGCTGGGAAGAGGTCATGAATTTGCCTTTTGAAAAGAGGGGTTTGGAAGAAGATCTGAATTTGATTGTATATCCGCGATCTCTTACATGTGATTTTAACGCTCTTTCTTTTCTGCTTTATACAAAATTACAGCCTGTTGCCAGTTTTATGGGGGCAGAAGAGAGGCGGGAATATATAGAAGATATTCTGCGTACAGAAGTTTCTAATGGAGATCCGCGATTTGCTTTACAGGCGGACTATGTTTTGTCCGATATGGGGAATTATAAAAAAGCGGGATTAAAGTCGAATTTGCGGAATATTGACCATCTTACTTATCAAGGCAGGGTCACCACTTACGGGCATGTTGATAAAAAGAGTATGGAGGCTATAAAATCAGAGCGTTTTATTATTAATTATATAGATCCAGGTACCGAATTTATCCTTAATGAGGATTCTGTCCTCGTCAAAGATTTCTCCTGTGGATTTCTCAAGCGCGATGTCTATGTTGTCAAAGAGGGCAGGGAAGCGCTCTCCGGCGCAGTCGGTCATGTTTTTAAAATGGCCTGTCTTGATAATGATGCAGGTGTTTCGCCTGTGATTCATAGAGCGCCTGCGCTTCCGAAAGGTGCGCCGCCTAGATTAATGTTGATCGGAAACAGGTAGGCGGGGATTTTCTTCTGTAAAAAACTATTTTTTCCGGATTCCGGCATTTTTGAACAGAAGGCAGTGCGTGTACGGATAATCATCTCTTCCGTTTTTCCAGACCACGATGATTTCCTTTTCAGGTTTCATGACAGTGGAAATGGCACTTCCAATATCCCAGACAAGCGGTGTAAAAGATTGTTTATGCTGAAGATTATCAAGATGTACGATAATATAGCCGTTGCGTTTAACCAGCTTGGAAAGTTGTTCAAATATATATCTCATCCTTTTGATATAGTTATTATATCCTGATTTTTTGGGATCACCACTATAAAGCGGATTTGCTTTCATGTGTTTGTGCATAAAAGGCGGGGATGTCATCACGAAATCCATTTTTGGAAAGTCGTGATGTAGCATTTTTGCCGTGTCACCGTGGCGTAAGCCTGTCCAGTTTTCAAGCTGACTCGCCACCCATTCGGCGCGGTTCTGATCGGCTTCCATGCCGTAGGGGATTCTTCCTGTTTCTTCGCTGACGAACAGGGTTGTTCCCAGTCCGGCAAACGGATCAAACACATAGTCGCCCTTTTTAGTGTATTTCTTGAGAAAGTAACGAACCAGAGATTCCGGATATTTATCCGAATATTGTTCGTCATACGTCTCGAAGGGTGGTGCTTCCCGTTCCAGCTTAAAGGGTAGAGTGATGAGGGAGGGTGTCTTTTTATTCATTGTGATGCCAAAGCCTTTTCATTTGCATAATTTTATTGACATAGTTTTTGCCGGGTTTTATAAATAATCCATAGGCTGTTCATGGACAGCAATCAATAAATTTTACAAAAGGGAGAGACGAGAATGAAGACATTAACAAAAGCAGCGCTGGGTGTTTTTGCTTTAGCCGCTGTTGCTATAGTCGATAATGCTTTTGATCAGGCAGGAGAGAGCCGCCGCGCAGAGATTGATGCTTACGTTAAGAGTGAAGTGCAGAAAACGGATCCCAATCAGGATAATGGAGAGCGCTCTCCTTATATCAGGAATTTTTAAAGTATTTTTTGATATTCCGGATTTTTTGTGGTCGGGGCGCAGGATTAAAATGTTGTAAAGACAGAATATGAAGAAAAATATGATGCAGCTTATTATGGTTATGTGAAATTGGTTGTTTCTTTTAATGAAATTTCAGATACAAAACAGCTATTATCAAAGACAGAAGGCCTTACTTTTGTAATTCGCAGTGATGCCGATTATGCGACGGCATATTTGAAGAATAATATTAAAGAGTATTTATCGAAGAAATTTAATCAGGCGGCTAATGTCTCTTTGGCAGAAAATCTTGATTATAAAATTAAAAAAACTGTTCATGAAGCATATCGCCATTGGGGACGATCTGTTCTAGATCTGGTGAGCGGTCATATTGATTATAACCAGTATGGTATTACAAACACGGATCATCAGTATTTAAATGTTAATTTATATGATGCTGCGCAATTATCCCGTCAGGTGAGGGAGAATGCGGGATTGCTGGTTCAGAATATGCCGGAGGGAAAAGCCGGTGTACCGGCTCTATATATTTCTCTGGATGAAATGATTAAGGGGAGCGAGGAAGACCCCCGGGAAATTGCATTCTCCCGGCTTTTTTCAATTAAGGGAGATCAGGCTTTTGGTTATGTTGCCCGTCCCGGGAAAAAAACGATTGAGGAACAGATACAAAATATTCTTGAAAGTATGATGGCTATGAAAGCGCAGTATAAGACAAAGATTCCTTTTGTCCTGCTTGAAGATAATGTGCGTCAGGCCAGAATGCTGAATTGGGTTATCGAGAGACTGGAAAAAGGCGGGATATTTGATTATGGCGATTTGGCCGGAATATCAACATGTTTTTGCTGTGCGGATGATGCCGAGAAAGCCCTTATCATGTGTAAGGGAAAAGAGGTTCCTGTGGTGGCCGTAATTGATTTTGATAGTATGAAAGTTGATGTTGTGACACCGCGTGATCTTCTTTTTGATGGATTTGTTGTAGAAATAGGGGGTAGGACGACACGGTTGCCGGGTGTTTTTATGGAGACAGAAAAGGTTTTTAAAATACCAGCTTCACGCGTACTCCGTTTTCATGAGGAAGTTCGAAATATCAATACAGAATTTTGTGAATCTCTTGAGACAGAATTGAACGTGTCTTTATCATTATCATGGTTTAAAGTGGCTGATGCTATTTCTTTTGTTACTGGCCAAAAACCGGAGAGCGCAATGAAAAATGTTCTGAAGCCAAAATCGGGCTTTTCTACCGCTTCATTATTATGAATCCTTTCATTCTGGATTGCGATACAGGACGTGATGATGCTTTGGCTATATGGTGTGCGTTACTGCGTGGCCTGCCGTTAAAGGCTGTGATTTCCTCATACGGAAATGTGCCTCTTTCTTTTGTTGTTGAAAACTGTGCCCGGGTTCTGGCGCTTGCCGGAGGTGAGAAGATTCCTCTTTTTGCCGGAGCGGAAAAGCCGTCACGCAGTCATAAAAGCTATCAAAAAACAGTCCGGTTGCGGCAGGAGAACTCAGGAAACGGACTGTGTAATATTATCCTGCCGCGCTCTGAAAGAAATGTGGCGCAACCTCTTGATATTGAAGTTATAAATGAGATCTCAGAAATCTATGGTGCGCTTGATTATATTATTATTGGCCCTGCCACTAATTTTTCAGCTTTATGTGATGCTTCGGGAAATGATATTCATCAGGTTGTAAAAAGTGTAACAATGATGGGAGGTGTATTTGAACCGCTCTGGCAGAAATTGGGTGGTGCGGATTTTAATATTATTTGTGACCCCTATGCCGTTCGCAATATTTTGAATCATGGTTATGAAATAAAATTTATGCCTGTAAACGCGACATGGCCTGTCTGTCTTTCTCTGGAAGAAATAGAGCATTTGCAATGCTCTTCTGCACTTTCCGTGGTAGCCCAACAGCTCATGGCAGCACATTGTCGTCATTTTGCGCCGGAGCCGATCTTTCGTTTCCATGATCCCTGTGTCATTATGGAGAGTGATGGGTGGGAGAGTGTCGATAAAGTTTATATTGATATTCTCTGTGATGAAGAGGCTGAAGATTTTGGACGTATCATAGAAAAAAAGAACGGTTTTCCTGCAAAAATATACAGAGGAAACCCGGAACGTGCCGCATTTCTTCTGGATTCGATATTAGATCAGCTCGGTTTATCACGAACGCTTAATCAAAATAGGTGATCTTCTCCTCCGGTGGAAGCTCGCTGTTGAGCATCATTTCGAGGCGGCGCGGGTTTTCCTGACGGGCGATGGAGCCCATTGTCATCAGGATCATGTTTTTAATCATGGCCTCGTCCCCCGAGTTCCGTTCCAGTTTGGCCGCCATAGGCCCTAGAATGACGGTTCCCATGATGGCACCGTAGAATGTTGTCAGCAGAGCCAGTGCCATGGCAGGGCCAATAGAGGCCGGATCATCAAGCTGCGCCAGCATCTGGACAAGTCCGACCAGTGTTCCGATCAACCCCATGGCCGGTGCAATCTCCGAGGCGCGGCGCAGGACGCTGGCCGCACGGCGATGACGTTCGGATACGGCATCAACCTCCTGTCCCAGAACGCGGTCAATATCTTCTCCGGTATAACCATCTGTCACAAGCTGAGTAGCCCGGAATAAAAAGGGATCTTTACGAAGCTCTGAATCAAATCCCGTGAGAATCAGCAATCCTTTTTTACGGGCAAGAAATGCGATATCCATTAATTGATGTGCCATCACAGACGGTTTGCGATAGCGCCGGATCAATGTATTCCCGATAATGCCGGGGACATGTTTTAATTCGTTTCCGGTGTAGGAGACAGATGTCGCCGCCATTGTCCCGAGAATAACAATCAGAAAGGAGGGGCCATTCAGAAAATTGGCATTACTGCTCCCCATCACAATCGCGACAATAATGAGACCCATGGCAAAGAGCAGGCCAAGGATTGTTGCCAGATCCGGCTTGACAACAGGTGGCTGGATTTTGATATCGGGGTCGCCTTTTCCAAAGATCTGGGTCTGCGCGGCATCGCTGGTCATAGAGAGAAATATCCTTATAGATTAGCTACGGTCTGATTTTACAATTTCAGTCATTGTTACGCCCAGCTTGTCTTCAACAACAACGACTTCTCCCCGGGCAACGAGACGGTTATTAACATAGATATCAATAGCTTCCCCAACTTTTCTATCAAGTTCGATGACGGCGCCACGACCCATTTTCAATAGCTGGCTGACCTGCATTGTCGAACGTCCGAGGACGGCGGATATCTGGACGGGTATGTCATAGATGGCCGTTACATCGTTTGCCATAGGCTCGCCGATCTGAAAATCCTGACCATCGGATTCATTGGGCTGGTGTCCTTCAATCTCGTCAAGTTCCATGCCGCTTTCCTGTTTGTCTGCATTTCCCATGAGTTTATCGATGTCGTCCTGACCCTGATTTTCTTCGCTCATTGGTTTTCTCCATTTATATCTGTTTCTTTTTTATTATCATGCAGTAGAGGCCGATCAGCAAGCATATGTTCAAGATGGCTGTGGATTTCTTCAGCCAATGCATCCGCAAGACGGTTTGCGCCGCCATCTTTCCAGGTCATGTGACAATCCCCTGCACGCAGATTATCTTTGCCAATGATTGTTATTTTTCCAGATTCTTTCAAATCTCCGGTTATTGTAGCAAGACGTTTTTCAATGGCCTCAACATAATCGGTATGGATTTCTATAAAAATCCCGGGCAGTTCTCTTCTGTTTTTGAGTGTCGATAAGATGATCTGTTCTATTTCAGCAAGGCCTTCTTTCTCATTCAGGGCAGGGAAGAGTTTTTTAAATATCGCATTGGCAAGGGTAACGGCTTCGCTCTCATAGCGACTTTCTCTCGAGGATTCAGAAGAAAAAAGTGTCTGAAACTTCTGGCTGATAATATCCAGAAGGCCGGCAATAAATTTTTCGCGGCTGGCCTCGGCTTCGGCAAGAGCTTTGGTACGGCCTTGTTCAAAGCCCTGTTTTCTTGCCGCTTCCAGTTCGGCTTCGCTGAATGTAGGCGGCGGGGGCTCTTCGGGAATGATCTGCTCGACATAGTCGTCATCAAAGCAGTTCTGATCAAAGAGAAATTTACGCGCTTTATGCGGTTTTGTTTTTTCTTTGGTATGGGCCATATCAGTATATCAACTCGTCTTCACCATCGCTGGTGGAGATCACAATTTCGCCGCGTCCCTCGAGATCTTTGGTAACAGTAACAATATACTGTTGCGCTTCCTCTACGTCCTTAAGGCGTACAGGCCCCATGGCAGCCATATCTTCCTTCATGATTTTTGCCGCACGTTCGGACATATTGGAGAAGAAAAGATCCCGCAATGTTTCTGTCGCACCTTTCAGAGCGGCTGGAAGCTTGTCTTTGTCCACGGCACGGATAACAGTCTGGATTGCTGTGGGATCAAGTTTAAGCAGGTCTTCAAAAGTGAACATCAGACTGCGGATTTTTTCGGCAGATTCCGGTGTTGATTTTTCAAGCTCTTCCATAAATTTGGTTTCAACGGCACGGTCAAGATTATTGAAAATTTCTGCCATCATTTCATGAGAGTCCCGACGCTGCGTCCGGGCAAGATTGGACATAAATTCCGTACGCAAAGTACGCTCTACATCCTCAAGAACTTCTTTCTGGACGGCTTCCATACGAAGCATCCGGTTTATGACCTCAAGCGCAAAATTCTCGGGGAGCAGGGCAAGGCAGCGTGCGGCGTGATCGGATTGTATTTTCGACATGACAACAGCAACGGTCTGCGGATATTCTTTTTGTAAAAAATTGGCAAGAATCTCTTCGTTCACATTGCCAAGTTTTTCCCACATCGTGCGTCCGGCAGGCCCCCGGATCTCTTCCATGATTTCGCTGACCTTGTCTTCGCCCAGAACCTTGGCCAGAAGACGTTCTGTTGAGTCCAGTGTTCCCACAAGGGCATTGGTCGAGCTCATTTGCTCGGCAAAGTCTATAAACAGGCGCTCGACAACATTGGCGCTGACTTTCCCCAGATTGGCCATTGTCTGGGAAATTTCCATGATTTCTTCGTCATCCATATGCTGGAAGATTTTTGATGTGTAATCTTCGCCGAGGGAAAGCAGAAAAATCGCCGATTTCTCGGCTCCTGACAATGTGCGATAATCCTCACGTACCCGCATGTCTGTATAAACCTTTACGCCTTTATGTTTCCGAACTCATCCAGCTTCGTAGAACCGAAACAGTTTCATTCGGATAGTTTTCTACAATATCTTCGACCTTCTTGACAGACGATGCTTTTACCTTGCCTTCCACAGCCTGCATATTAATCAGGGACTCCTCTTCTTCCGGAGGAGGGGCTCTGAATTCGACTTCTTTATCAGGGCCGGTTAAAGCAGGATTGGGAGAGCCGCCTGCCAGAAGCCTGGCCTCCATCTCGTCCTCAAGCTGTGGCCCTTCTGTCGCCAGCAAGCGCCCGACCATGGGCTGAAGAACCAGAAGGATCACAAGAATAATCATAATGGCGACCGTAATGATTTCAACCGCATCCAGCAAATCGCTGCGCTCAAAGCCGAACAGAAGTTTCTCCTCGGCCATGATATCTTCAGCATCAATATCGGCAAACTGCATATTGACGACTTCCAGAATATCACCGCGTGACTCGTCATAACCAATTGCCGATTTTACCAGTGCTGCAATCTGATTAAGCTCTTCCTGCGTTCGTGCATTGTAGGTTTTTGTACCATCCTCGGCCATGGTATAATTCCCGTCAATCAGGACAGCGACCGAAAGTTTTTTTACTTCTCCGACTTCACGAACCATGCTGCGGATGGTTTTGCTAATCTCGTAATTCGCAGTTTCCTCGATCCTGTTACTTTCAATGGCAGGTTTTGCGTCAACAAGAAGCTCCCCGGCAATTCCCGGAAGATTATTCTGAACAGAAACGTCCCCGGCTGGCGGATCCCGCTCGACATTGTTTTCCTCAACGGTCTGGGTGGAGCGTAGAACTGCCGTTTCCGGATCAAAAAGCTCCTCATTCGTACTGATGCGGTCAAAATTCAGATCCGCCGTAATATTGGCGCGTACTCTTCCAAAACCGACAATGCGCCCCACAATATCCTCGACAGATCGGGTCAGATGTTGTTCGTAATTACGGCGCATTTCTTCGGCCTTGACGGTCATCATGCTGGCATTATCCTCGCCACCCCGTGCCAGGAGATTGCCGTGACTGTCTATAACAGAAACGGTATCGGCCTGGAGTTGCGGTACGGCAGAGGCGATAAGGGACTGGATGGATAAAATCTGCTGTGTTTCAAGACGCGACCCTGGCCGGAGTGAAAGAAAGACACTGGCGCTCGCAGGGCGGGATTCGCGGCTGAAAAGCTCACGCTGGGGCAGAACAAGATGAACGCGGGAACTGCGTACGCCTTCCAGAGAACCGATTGTGCGGGCAAGTTCCCCTTCCAGTGCCCGAACCTGATTAATGTTTTGTACAAAATTGGTTGTTCCAAAACCGGATTGCTGATCGAAAAGCTCGTACCCCATGGAACCGCCATTGGGCAATCCTTCTTTTGCCAGAAGCATCCGCGCCGCGCCGACATCTTCCGAGGGAACCATAATACGCTTTCCGTCAGGGCTGATATCAAAGCGGATTCCTGCTTCTCCCAGTTTTCCGGACATTGCCCCTGAGTCTATTGTCGTGAGATCATCGTATAAAAGCTCAAGCTGGGGGGTCGAGATCCGCATGGAAACAAAAACGAAAAACAGAAGCAGTCCCACCATGACGCCGCCCATAATGGCGAGTCTTGCGGGTCCCAGCTGTTTTATTGTTTCGAGAAAACTATTCACAGGCGTTACCTTTATCCAGAAATGATGCCGGGCGATGGGCTTATATGTTGTTGCAAGGGCAGAAATCCCTTTCTTTAAAAACTACATGAGATTTACGAATCACGCAAATCCCAAGCTTACACATTCATTATACAGCTTTTTTCAATACATTTCCATGCACAGTTTGTATTCGTGCAGGTTAAAATATTTGCCTGTCCTGCAAGTGTGACATTTTTATTTTAAAATTTTGATAAAGAATCTTGATGTTGACTCTGGAAACAGGAGGCGGTAACAATTTTATATAATAAAAATAACAGGGAAGGTTCCACATGGTAATCTCATATGCGCAGAAGCAGGATATTCTTGATTATCTATCCAATAAAAACCATTGGGAAAACCGCTTCAATACAGATATTTTTTCAGATGAAAAGCGGAAATGGCCGATACGCATCAGCAATGATATCAAGCATGCCACAAGTAAAGATAAGACCAAAGCGTTCATTACATGCGAGAAAACAGGGGCAACACTGCTTTTTGAAAAAAGCGGTGCCTCTTTGAGTATTCAGGATGAATCAGGTCGAAAGCTGGTTATTCAGGATGATGGCACTCCAGCGAAGGAAAGAGGCGATGTTGGTTTGAAGCCTTTTGAGTGGTCAACTGACAATAATTTTTATGATCCCGGATCTTCCGATTATGACTTCAGCGAGATGGGGGTTTCGATCCATTTTGCGTCTTCGGGTGAAAAAACAGTTTTTTTTGAAAATTCCGGAGAGAAAGCTGCTTTTGGTAAGCCTGATATGCCGCTTGAACAGGCCACACATCCGGGACGGTTTTTCCATGTGATTTCTTTTAATCTGGCTGCTGCGCAGGAATGGGGCATGACGATTCAAACGCTTCTTGATTCTGCCAAGCTTATTGTTGCAAAAGATTTTGATATTGAACCGGATCTTGGTGCTGTAAACGAGCTTGATCCGGATCTTGTTCAAAAACAGGACTCTGTCGCTGTTCTGGAACGAGTCAGGGATCTTGCTGAAAGCAATAGCAAGGAGGAGAATATGAATAAAGAATCTCCGGAGCAGGGTAAGGCGACTCTTCTTCGGAAGCCATGGCATGATGCCACTGATTTTTCCGGTCATTATATAGCAACGCCACAAAGATTTTTTGTGAAGGCAACGGATGACGGATTCGAGATGGCTTTGCCTCTGGAATATAAAGAACGTATTCTGGCGCATGGGCAAATATTTAAAAATGCAATTGAATTACAAAAGTCGGCGCGCTCAACAAGCTATGAGGTGACTGCGCAAGGCTGTCTGGACATTCTTGAAAAAGGCGCCAACGCAAAAGATCAGAGTGGGCGTATATGGTCATATGCTGTCGTGCAGATGCCGAATGCAGCGGAGGCTGCAGGGGAGATTCGTAAAATAGCGAAAGATTATTATGGGTTATCCGGTGATGATGTATCTGTCATAAATTTTGAAAAAGATTTATGTATGCTGGCCATGGATAAGGATGTGCTGGCACGGACAAGCCTTGCGATGAAGGCCTCTCAGGAGATGATGGCTTTGATTAAAGGTGACTCAAAAAAGGGTGTTTTGGTTGAGAATTTATTGGGGCAGGGCGCTGATTACAGATACATCAATCCTGAAGAGGCAAAAAAAGGACGGACTTTTGCCGATGAAATGAAAGAATCAGGCCGTGATGATTTGTTAAGAGTCCTTAAAAAAATAACGGGTGTGCATGGTTTTGCTCCTTCGCCTACATTTTCCTAACCTTTTTTGGCAGATTTCAGGCTTTTTAAAGGGCTTTAAAGGGGGTGTTCCTGTAAAAAAGATTGACTTTTGGTTGTAAATAAGGCACTATGAAAGTAGGGTATTGTAACAGAATTCTATAAGTTGCAAGATCTATTGGGAATAAACACGGTTAGGACAATGTTAGAAGCTGTAAATTCAGTATTACAAAATGCTCCTTTTGTTCGTGGAAACACTGAACATCTGAGCACAGCTGATTCTTTTGCGGCCAATCCTGATAGAATCCAGCGTGTTGCACCAAAAGCACCGTTTGTCAGTCCTTTTATTGTTGTTGATATCAATTATGATAAGGCGGTTATTCAACTGCGGAATGGCGATACAGGGGATGTCGAAAACCAGTTTCCATCGGAAGCCAGTCTTCAGGCTGCTGCCAAGCTTGCTGTCAGCAGAGAATCGGCATCACTGAGCCAGCAGTCTCAGGATCAAGGACAGACACAGGCACCATCATCTGTTCCGCAAGCAAGGGAGCAAAGCGCACAGGGTGTTGCACAGAAAATATCGACAGATACATCAACGACACCGAATACGGCTGATAGTGGCAGCAATAAGTCGCAGTCGATCTCAACCCAGCAGCAAGCCGCCTTCCATGCTGCCGCCCAGTCCGGCAATACGAATGCAGGGAATATTACGTTGTTTGCGTGATACTGTAACGGTTCTTTCCTTTTATAAAGGCGTATGGTTTTTTGCATAGCGTATTTTGTCAAAGGGGTTGCTAATGTTATGGTTTTTGAATACATGATCCAGAGCTTTTGTTTTT
>PFTR01000147.1:12665-13009 GCA_002789675.1 Alphaproteobacteria bacterium CG_4_9_14_3_um_filter_47_13
ATGATCCAGAGCTTTTGTTTTTTCAGTATATGTTTTGATTTTTTCTGCCGCATCACTTCCTAAAGATTCCGTTGACTCAATGATTTTGTCCAGCGTATCATGCTATCCTTTAACGGAAATACCATAGTATTTAGAAATTTTGCTCACCACCCCTCAATTTTTGATCCACAAAAATTGAGGGGTGGTGAGCAATTACACTCTAAAACTTGATATTTAGATAAATTTTATGCTAATTTCTGTTTATTCCAAAGTTAAGTTGCGTAAGAAAGGTTTTGTAATGTTTAATCGTCGATCCAAATTAGTACAGAGGTGGTCCTACTTTGTTGGACAGGTTGGCGGCGTTT
>PFTR01000042.1:0-850 GCA_002789675.1 Alphaproteobacteria bacterium CG_4_9_14_3_um_filter_47_13
GCGCTCATGTTGTCACCTGTCCGCCCGATGTGATCCGCAAGCTTTATAAACACCCGCTGACCGATAGCGGCCTGAAAGCTTTTGAAGAAGACTGGAAAAAAACAGGCCAGAGTATCTTGTAAAAATATGAAAACTATTTTTCTTGCTCTTTAAATGCATTTTCATGTATAAATTTATACATATAAAATCAGGAGAGTAAAATGGGTATTCGCAGCATTTTAAAAGACATATGGAACGCATTAACGGAAGCGCATGGTCCTTTTTCTCCTGCACCTGAAGTGAAAGAAAGCCTTGAGAAAAAAGGCTATCAATTTAAAGAGGTAACCTTAACTGCGCCCATCGCAACAGGGGTCACTCTTTATAATATTACCTCTCCGGAAGGAGATGATATTGGTCGTACAAAAACAGGAAGTGAATCTCTTGCGCAATATTTCCGAGCTTATAAACAAACTGCCGAAGAGTGCCGCTCCAAAGAACCTGCCATGCCACCATCCAGACTCAAAGGCTTTTTAAAAAATCTGTTTAAAGAAGCGCATCATCCGCTCAACCCGTCACCTGAGGTTATGAAAACATTACAGGAAAAAGGCTATAAGTTCACGTTCAATCCTCTGGCAGGGAGAGGATTCATCACAAACAATTATACTGTGACGACACCCTATGGCACTCCTATCGGAATCAATTACATCCCTGTCAATAAACTGGCTGTTGCCCGTTATAACCTTGATTATGTACAAGCTGTCAAACAATGCGCACAACATAAGCCATCCTGATCTATCCCCGTAGAAGCTTTTTATTTTTTAAAACCACGTGATCTTTAAGAGAAGCGCGGCTATAATTGTTATGGTATAAT
>PFTR01000042.1:885-13438 GCA_002789675.1 Alphaproteobacteria bacterium CG_4_9_14_3_um_filter_47_13
TCTCTCCAGAAGGTTTCACAAATGTCCAGCGCCATGACCGATAAAAACATATCCCCTGCCCTATCTGCCGAAGAAATCATTTCCTGGCTGCGCGAGAATCCGAATTTTCTGCATGACTTCCCGGAGGCCTGCGATCTTCTTGATCCCCCGCGCAATCACAAGGATCAGGGAAAATCCGTTGTCGATTTTCAGCAGTTCATGGTTAAACGGCTTCGTGCGGATCGGGATGGTATTATTGAGGAAGCCCGCGAAATTGTTGAAACCAGCCGTGCGAATATGAGCAACCAGATGCGCATTCATAATGCTGTGTTACTGCTTCTTGACGCCGCCAGTTTTGATGATTTTATCCATGTAATCATCATGGATATTGTTGCTCTTCTGGATCTTGATATCATCTCTCTGGTCGTTGAGGCTGACGGCAACGATATTCCACATATCAACCTGCCCGGCGTTCATGTAGCCAGTGCCGGAACAATCAATTTACTCATGAATAACCGCAAAATTGTACTGGAATCCCATATCAACGGACTGGATCAGGTTTATGGGGGCGGAGCGGGTCTGGTAAAATCCCAGGCTTTATTGCGTCTGCATATTGCCGCCCATGCGCCGGATGTCCTGCTGGCTTTTGGAAGCCGCAATCCTGAACTGTTTCAACCCGGACAGGGAACAGAGCTGACCCTGTTTCTTGGCCATATTATCGAACGGTGTTTCCGCCAATGGCTGAATCTCCCCCCCCAATCATAAAGGCCGAGATTTTTGCCCTTTGCGCTCCTGATCTAGCTGAAACCCTGCATCAATGGCTGCGTTATCTGCAATACGAGAAATATGTATCCCGTCACACATTGCGGGCTTACGCGGGGGATATTTCGCAATTCATCAGGTTTCTGGTCGATCATCATGGCAAAATGCCCTGCCTTGATGATCTGTCGCAAATGAGTCTGCGCGATTTCCGTTCATGGATCTCTGGCCGCGCAATTGAAGATGCCAGTGCCGCAACGCGCTCCCGCGCTCTTTCGGGTGTGAAGAATTTTCTGGGCTGGCTCGACAAACAGGGCATCATGCATAATCCGGCAATTCTCCTTGTGCGCAGCCCTAAAAAACCCCATAAACTTCCCCGCCCCTTATACGAAAAGCAGGCGCTGGCACTGGTCAATGACCCCGGTGATGAAAGCTGGATTGACAAACGCAACCGCGCTCTTTTTACCCTGCTTTACGGCTGCGGCCTGCGGATTGAAGAGGCGCTGTCTTTGACACTCAACGATATGCCGCGTGAAGGTTATCTCCGGATCATGGGAAAAGGCCGTAAGGAGCGGCAGGTTCCCGTTTTAAAAATCGTTGAGGAAATGCTGGATCTCTATCTCAAAGCCTGCCCGTTTCCGGCATCGCCCGAACGGACGATCTTTCTGGGAGCGCGCGGCAGAAAACTTAATCAGGGCGTGGCACAAAAAATGATGCGCGATATTCGCGGCAAATTCAAACTACCGGAAACAGCAACGCCCCATGCCCTGCGACATAGTTTTGCCACACATCTGTTAAAAAACGGTGCTAACTTACGTGAAATTCAGGAGCTTCTTGGCCATGCCTCACTCAGCACCACCCAGCGTTACACGGAGATAGACCCCACAAAATTACTGGAAGTCTATAAAAACTCTCATCCCCGCAATAAAGACTCTTCATAAAAATATTTTCATATTGTAAAAAATCATTTACATTAAGCGGGTTCCAGCAAAAACAGGAGGGTTCTATGGAAGACAGTGAAAAATCGGCAGAACAAATTAAATTTGAAAAAATGGGAGCGTTCTATAACCGCATGGCAAACACAGGAAGCGGTGTTCACCCTGATGCGGGGCATGATTACGATACAGCCAATAAAAGGGACAAAGCCTATCCTCGGACACTGCCTCTAGCCCGCACGTTTTAATAATGAACCGGTTTGTCAAACAAGGATTTATTCTTGTCATCCGTATAGATGTTTTCCGGCGCATCGACATGATGCGTATAGACGTATAAAATATTGCCCCAATCCCCCCTTCTATCCCAACCGTCATAATTTCCAAGAGGCATACGGTTTATATTTTTAAAAACAAACCGGATTGTATTATCAAGATTAATAGAAAAATCATCTGAAAAACTGGCAGACACCACATAATTCGCTACCATAACACCGTCAGGTTTCAATGCTTTTTTAATCTGTTCAAAAAATTCGAGTGTAACAAGATGTTCGGGCGTTTTTGACGGGCCACGAAAAGCATCCAGTATAATGAGATCAAATTTTTTCTCCAGATCATGCAAATAGGCACGCGCCGGCACAGGAACAAAACTCTTGTTGGGGGTGAGCTTTTGTTCAAGAAAATAAGTTTCCGCTATTTTTTGCATATCCTTATCAATATCAATATAAATATAATTATTTTTCTTATCCGTAATACCAACAGTAAAACCACCGGCACCTACCACCAGAATATCGTGCGGCAATCCCGGCCTCCATAAAAGAGGGTCAATAAAAGTGCGTTCTATATATTGGATATAAGTAAAAGTAGAGCCTCCCGTTTCCTTATGAATAGCCGATGACATATTATGATTAATCATCATCGTTCTTGTCTGCCCGAAATCTTTAATAGCAATCGTATGATATTTATTATCAGCCACAATATCCCGGCTCTTCATAAGAAAGCCGCTATTCAGAACAAGCGCAAAAATAAAACAGCCCACAGCGGCCAAAACCTCCCGACTTATAATTTTTTTAGACAGCAGCATAACAAGAACTGTCATGCACCCGATCGTCACAACAGCCGTATAATGAACCCCAATCCATGCCATCAATGCCAGCGTGCAGAACACCGCCCCCATAAATGACCCCAGTGTCGAGACAAACAGAATTCTTCCCGCCATAACCGGCAAACGATCCTTTGGGAAATAATTACTCACAAGAGGAACAGTTTGTCCCAGCAAAAACACAGGATAGACAAGAAAAAGAACTGCATAAATGAAAGTCAGGCTAAAACGATCTCTAAAACTGCTAAAATGCAAAAATGTATCTATAAGCCAGACAAGAAACAGATAAGACAATCCCGCGCTGAGAATTACAGAAGAAATCAAAAGATTGCGAATCAACTTTTTACGGATTGTCGAACGATGCCGACCATGATGGCGCGTTTTGAATTGACCGCCCGCATAATAACCAAAAGCCAGCGGCATCAGAACGGCCGCAACAATAATGGAAATTGTATCAGTTCCGCTGCCCGTAAAGGGTATCAGAAGACGGATCGCCAGCAGTTCTGTAGAAAGAACCACATAACCTTCAATAAAAATAATAAAAAACAGTTTCAATACAGGTGTCATGATATTATAGTATAAAACAGTTTTAACCTTGGCGACTATCTCATGTTCAAAGTTTTACCCACAAAAATTTTCCCTGTAGAAATAACCTCTTACGATTTGTTAAAGACATTTGCTATTATTTTTATGGTTATAGACCATACCGGATATTATTTTTTTCCGGATGAGTCCTGGTGGCGTGTGGCAGGACGTTTATGCGTTCCTGTCTGGTTCTTTTTAATTGGTTATGCCAGAAGCCGTGATACAGGATCGCGTTTATGGATCGGTGCCCTTATTCTTGTCACTGTCTATCTTCTCGCTGGCTCACATTTTATTCCTTTCAATATATTGATCACCATCATAATTTTACGGTTGATCATTGATCCGCTGATGAAATTTTCACAGCAGGGCATATTCCATTTTACCGGTCTTTGTTTTATTTCTTTCCTGCTCATTATCCCGACAAGCTATGGTGTCGAATATGGTACACAGGGAATTATCCTGGCAATGGCAGGATATTATGCCAGACACTATCAAAAAATGGGGCTTGATAAAATATTTGTTAGAAATTTCATGATTTTCTCCAGCTTCTTTTTTGTCATCCCCCAATTTCTTCTCCATGGCTTCTCTCTCCTTCAGTTTTATGTTCTGTTTTCAGGTATAGCCGCTGTCTATTACTGGCTTTATCATTTCAGTTCTACAACCCATCCTGTTCTGACAGCCAAACTGTCTCCGGCTATAAGCAGATTGATTAAATTTACAGGGCGACGCACTCTTGAAATTTATGTTGCGCATATCGTCCTTTTTCAAGTCATTGCACTCCTTGAAAGACAGGAGCGCTTTGGCCTGTTTGAATGGAAATTAATGCCACAATTTTAAGTAATTGAAATGACACAAAAAACACTGCCACAAGGGATTACATCCTATGATCTTCTAAAAACCTTTGCAGTGGTTTTCATGATTATTGACCATACCGGATTCTTTTTTTATCTGGAGGATAACTGGTGGCGTGTGGCAGGCCGTTTGTGCGTTCCTGTCTGGTTCTTTCTGATCGGCTATGCCAGAAGCCGTGATACCGGATCCCGTTTATGGATCGGAGCAACAGTTCTGATCTGCGGAAATATGATTGCCGGCCTTCATCTCCTTCCTTTGAACATTCTTTTTACCATGATACTTATTCGTCTGCTTCTTAATCCGCTCATGGAACGATCGCTCCGTGATGTACAGACCTTCTGGGGCATCAATGCTCTTTTGTTTTTTCTTATTATCCCGACAAGCATGATTTCCGAATATGGTACTTTAGGAATTATCATGGCCATGTTCGGCTGGCTCATACGACACCAGAATGAATTAAAAAACGGCCAGACGCTGCGTAACCACTATTTTGCTTTTGCAGCCCTCACATTTATTGCAACTTCATATCTGACATTCGGTTTCAACCAGAATCAGGGGATCTTACTTGCGATTGGCACTTTTATTGTTATGCGCACTTTATTTCTCTTTCAGCCCATGACCTTCACTGGACTAAGCGAAAAACTTCCGCATCCCTTTGTTAAGCTACTGCATTTTACAGGGCGTTATACGCTTGAAATATATGTCCTACACCTGCTGCTATTTTATACGATCGGTTTATTCACGAGTCCTGACCGCTTTTCCTTATTCGACTGGACACTTTTCTATACGGCCAAAGAATAATAATGATACAGATAAAGAGATCCGGTAATCAGAATCCGTCCCGGGGTCTTATTATTGCTTACAATATCCCGGAGCGCCTCTCCAGGAGATCCTGCCGATGACACGCTTTCATAACCACTCGCCAGAATCAGATTTTTCAGATCTTCCCCCCGATAGGCCTGCGGCTCCCCTTCCATATCTATGGCAACAATCCCTGATATATAAGGAAATTGCGGACGCAGAAAAGACACCGGATTTTTACGGCTCATCATCCCTGTGACCAGATATGTTTTTTTCTTACCCTGCTCTGCCCAGTTTTTTTCCTGTAGTGCCAGCGCTTGTCCGGCGCTTTCATTATGGCCGCCATCAATCCACAGCTCCCAGCTATCGGGCAGGTTTTTTTGCTCCAGCTTTTCGAGGCGCCCCGGCCAGCGGACATTCAGCAATCCTTTTTTTATGGCATCTTCCAATATCTCAAAATCTTCTATGTGGTTCAAGCAGGTAAGAGCCGTTGCCACATTGTCCTGCTGGTGAATACCGAAAAGATTTGTAGGGGGAAGCGGCATGCTTATATTTCCGGTTTTAAAAAGGGGACTGGATAAAACTCCGGCTCTTTTTTCAAAAACACAATCAATCACGGGATCAGGCTGTATACTGGTAATACAAGGGACGCCCGCCTTCATAATACCCGCTTTTTCCGCCGCAATATCCACAAGATTGTCTCCTAAAAACTCCATATGGTCATAGCCAATACGGGTTATGATTGTCGCCAGCGGCTGCTCAATGACATTGGTACAGTCAAGCCGTCCCCCCAAGCCGGTTTCCAGTAGACAGATATCGGCAGGAACGCGGGAAAACGCACAAAAAGCCAGTGCCGTTGTGATTTCAAAAAATGTCAAAGCCCCCTCTCTGTTGGCAGACACTGCTTCATCCAGAAGATCTTCAAGCATGACATCGTCAATTTCCTGTCCGGCAAGAACAATACGCTCGTTAAACCGGATAAGATGGGGTGATGTATAAACATGAACGCGGTAACCGGATGCCTCGAAAATACTGCGCAACATAGCAATAACCGAGCCTTTCCCGTTGGTTCCGGCAACATGGATGACAGGCGGCAAATGCTTATGAGGATTTCCGAGCGTTTCCAGTAAATCGATATAGGGTTTCCGGATTGTTAAATCTATCGAAGGGCCGCCCCGTAACTCAAAAAGCGCCTGCAATTTTTTTTGCAGAACATTGTTGGAATGACGGGCATCTGCGGCATACATAACCGATTAACGATCTGCTGCTTTTGAAGCGCGGGACTTATTTGTGTTAGCGGGTGGCTTGATGGAAGATTTTGTTTTGATTGCAACAAGACCCTGCGCATTTATACCCGCCTGTGACTTTCTTGCATTTCCCTTTTTTGCACCGCCACGACCAGAATCATCATGTCCGCCATATTTTTTTGTTTCACTTTTTTTTGTTTTGTTAAAAACAAGATCAAGAATACGGATCAGTGTACCGCGCATTTCACTTCTTGAGACCACCATATCCACCATCCCGTGCGTTAAAAGATATTCGGCAGTCTGGAAATCATCAGGGAGATCCTCGCGAATTGTTTCCTGAATCACCCGTTTTCCGGCAAACCCGATAGTACAGCCCGGCTCGGCAATGTGAATATCTCCGACCATTGCAAAGGAGGCACTAACCCCGCCCGTCGTCGGATCTGTTAAAATCACGATATAAGGAAGCTTTGCCTCCTTGACCATTTCTGCCGCAATGATTGTACGGGGCATCTGCATCAGGGAGACCATCCCTTCCTGCATCCGCGCCCCACCCGATGATGGAATAACAATAAAAGCAGCATTCTTGTGAACAGCCATTTCTGCTGCGGCGACAATTCCTTCCCCGACAGCCGCGCCCATAGACCCGCCCATAAAGGAAAAATCAAAAGCGGCAATAACAGCGTTCATATTTCCGATTGTACCCTGTGCAATGACAAGCGCATCATCGCGGTGGGTCTTGCTGCGCGATTCCCGCAAACGGTCACTATATTTTTTACGATCCTTGAATTTCAAAGGATCATAAGGAACGCGTGGCAACGGTAATTCCTTATATTGACCCTCATCAAACAAAGTCGCCAGACGCTCGCTAACACTGATATACATATGATAACCGCAATGAGAGCAAACATTGAGTTTTTCTTTAACATCACGGTGAAACAGCATGTCCGCACAGGCAGGACATTTCTGCCAGAAATTATCCGGAACTTCTTTCTGCTCAACGATCGACCGGATTTTCGGACGTATAAAATTGGTTAGCCAGTTCATACTTTTCTCATCTTCTATTAAGGCAGGGACAATTTATCCCGTATTATACCCCATCATGTCAAGTTTACATGGCTCAATATTACAGAGTATATACATAACACCAGTGCTTTTAAGGAGATTTAGGAGCCGCATATCCTTTTTGATCCGTTATTTCCTGAATAGCGCGTGAAATGGGACTTTCCGGCTGAACCATCCGTAAATCAATAAATCCTGTACTTTGTTTATCCCACCAATGCATTTCCTTCATCGGTTGCGTCACAATCAGTTTTATAGAATCCCCTTTTTTAAAAGCATGTCCGGCGAACCTGAACTCAGTTGTCAGGCCAGATGCAGAAAGATCAAGAGGAATAGCCGGCCTGTCTCCGATCTGGATTAAAGCCGCGCCCTTCTTCTTGGTCGGGAAAGATACGCCTGCACGTATCTGGGTCAGGATACCATCCTGTTCTACTTTATAAGTATATTCAGTTCTACCATCCTGATTTTTTTTGCCTCTATAGTGATTCAAATCAATTCTCACGGTTTCTCCCTGTGTAGGAAAAATTGCAGGATCGTGACGTGTCCACTTGACCATTTTAGATAAAAGATCCGCTGCTTTTTGTTCATGAATAACGCCAGCGCCGCAACGGTCATTCATTTTTATACCTGCAACATTCCGGTAGACAGGAACGATATGATCTGTTTTTTCGTCAATCAAATTCTCTGATTTTGCCGTCAGCATCAGTGCCATTAAAATGTCCTCATGAACGACCCCTTCGGGAAAGGAAGCAGACCGCGCAAAAATATCGGCAAGGCGCTCCTCGACTGCTGCGGCCGCAGGTGCGCTAAAGGATGTCCCATGATAAAGCCAACCATGATTATAAGGTAAAAGAGCACAAAATGTTGGGTGCGTATAGCTATAACCCTCAATAACCATGTTTTTATTTTTTTCCAGTCTGGCAGCCCCCACCGTTACCGTGTTAATGTGATGGAATATCTCCCCTCCGTCCTGCATACAAAAAGAGATATTATCAACGCTCAGGCAGGGATCAAATTCTCCCATATTTCCTACGCTTTTATAATAAATAAACTGTGTTACATCTGTTCTTCCAAGAAAATTCGGAAAAAAACTGTCCCTTGCCTGATATATTTTCGAGGACTTTTTATTGACATCCTCATAAATACTATTGGAAACAATAACATAATCATTCCTATTGAATTTCAGGATCGTTGTCAGAGCCTCGCCATAAAAGCTTCCCGGATTTTCCTTGACAGCGATAACATCCTGCCATGTTTTAGAGCCTAATGCCCGGCTTGTTCCCAAAGCAGCACGACTGGTATTATGAATATGCCATATCTCTTCCGCTGCCTCATACGCAACGTACTCTGCAATAACCAAAGACGGATTGATGCCATTATCCGGAATCACGTTATGATCATACCGGATTTGTTTATACATGGAGAAGTCACTTTCCGGCTCGGCATGCCAGACATCTTCTCCCCGCAAAGGGACGTATCTTTTGCTGTTTTTCTCAAGATAGGCGCGCATAAATTCTCCGGATGTCATGAGCGCCGGAGAACGGGGAGGTCTCTCTGGTTTTTTCATTCCAAAGTTCTCGACCAGAGTTTTTCTGAATGACGGGGAGGCATAATCAAATACATGGCTTCCCCGATGATCCCACGGATCCAAGGCCAGTTTATTATCATGAATATACTCCATAAGCTTTATTGAACCGCCCCTGGCGGCAATATGCAGAAGATTAAGACCACTGACCGAATCCTCCAGAACAACAGAGTGCAGATCAAAAATCGTGCGTACTTCATCAAGGACTTTTATGATTTTATCCTCCTCTCTCGGAAGATCGGCTTCTGAAAGCAAAGACCAGAAAAATGTTCCTTCTTTCTCAAGAAAGTCAAAACGGCGGCCATGATTTTCATGCAGATAAAAAAGAAGATCCCATTGATCTATCCTGTTCTGTCCGACGACATCGCTTTTGATAATCAGTTCTTCAACACCGCGCCCTGATTTATCCCTGGCGTTAATGTCGGCACCATAAGACAGCCCCAAATCAAGAACACGCCGGCGTGGATATGTTTCCGCCATATATAAAAAGGCAGTATCTCTTGTTTTCCGGGCAACTTCGGGGCTCACTTTATTAAGCCTAAAACCGCGCTCAATCGAGATAATGGCATTTTCACGTCCAAAATATAGAGCATCCCGATAACAGGGCGCTGGCAAAATAGTGCCCTGGTCAAGCTCCTCCTTTGTCAGATCCCGTTCACTGGCTACATAGACACATTCCGCAGACATGAAATTTGGAGCAGGTAACCCGGTGATCGGCACAAAATCAACAGGTGATTTATCTTCCTCATGTGCCGTACCCGCATACCAGCTCGCAGCACAGGCCAGAATAAGAGCGCCCAGCGCAAGATTTGTCATAGACTTATTTTTGTCGACCATCATCTTCCCCTTTTAAAATTTTTTTTCCAGATATAGCCTTCCTGTTGAAAAAAAACTATCCCCTAAATATTTTTATATGAAAGACGGGGATAACCGCTGAAATCACTTGGTTGCCCGTGAGTCTGTGCTATATTCTGATTCTTAATCAGAGATAATTTATAGAGCTTGGGGTAAATATCATGAAATTTACAATTGATCGCGCAGCCTTACTGAGATCATTAAATCACGTCCAGAGCGTTGTCGAACGCCGGAACACCATTCCCATTCTGGCAAATGTGCTCCTGAAAGCCGAAGATGGCATACTGACCATGTCCACAACCGACATGGATCTGGAGATTCATGAATCCGTTGCCGCCGATGTCACAACAGCGGGCGCCACCACGGTTCCGGCTCACACGCTCCATGATATTGTTCGTAAGCTTCCGGATGAAACAGCGGTCGGATTAAATCTTGCCGATAGTGGAAACATCATGACGGTTCAGTCAGGACGCTCGAATTTCCGGTTAAGCTGCCTTCCCGTTGCTGATTTTCCTGAAATCAGTAATGCCGAATTTCCGGTTGTATTTTCGATTCCGGCGGCGGATTTGCGCGCCTTGATTGATCGTACAAAATTTGCCATGTCTACCGAGGAAACCCGTTATTATCTGAACGGCATCTATCTTCATGCCGCCGATTCTGATGGTACAGGCGTTTTACGCGCTGTGGCCACAGATGGTCACCGGCTGGCGCTTTTTGACATGTCTTTGCCAGATGGCGCGGCGGAGATGCCCGGTATCATCATCCCTCGTAAAACAATTGGTGAGTTACGCAAACTTCTCGAAGAAGCTGCAGACACGATAACAGTCAGCCTGTCCGAAAGCAAAATTCGTTTTTCTTTTGATCATATCGAACTAACCAGCAAATTAATTGACGGTACTTTCCCGAATTACGAACAGGTTA
The DNA here is from genome assembly GCA_002789675.1 of Alphaproteobacteria bacterium CG_4_9_14_3_um_filter_47_13. GTDB lineage: Bacteria > Pseudomonadota > Alphaproteobacteria > Micavibrionales > Micavibrionaceae > UM-FILTER-47-13. Next base: position 11,563 of record PFTR01000042.1, read on the forward strand.
TTCCTAAAAATAATGATAAAATCATCGAGGTTGATCCCCGCGTCTTCAGCAATGCCATTGACCGCGTTTCTACCATTTCCGATGGCAAATCACGCGCCTTGAAAATCACCCTGAACGGCACGACCATGACATTGTCCGCGAACTCGCCTGACTCTGGAAGCGCCACAGAAGATATTGAAATTCATGGCAATGATAACATGGAGATTGGATTCAACGCCCGCTATTTACTGGATATTACCAGCCAGATTCAAGGCGAGGGATGCAGTATGGTTCTTGCCGATTCTGCATCTCCTACGATCATAAAAGACACAGCCGATAACAGTGCGCTTTATGTATTGATGCCGTTGCGGGTTTAATACTTTTATAGTCAAATTTATAAATATCAAGACATCATCATCGCCTGAATTCACTTATGAATTATAGGGCGATCCATTCCTGTTTCTTCTGCACTTTTTATTATGATGAATGGCACGCATGAGGCGTGCAATGATGATTCTGGTGCCCCATTTATTGACATAACTAACAAAACATGATATGCTGCTGTAAAATTTGATATGCGGTTAAAGAAAGAGTGATTGCATGTACAAAAAGCTGAAAAAGCAGAATGGCGAAAAATTCTCCCAAACGCTCCGGAATTTTCACAATGGCATTCTGGAGATTCCTGATCTTGATGTTATCCTCCGCCATGCGGGGCGGGAGGCTCAGGATGCAGAACTATTGCTGCCTTATCTTATGAGTTTACTGGCATCCAATGATGATACCCTGCCCCTGCTGCACCGGGCGACCCGTTTGTTCTGCTGAACCGGGCCAGGGTACGAGGCCTTCCACGCCGATACACTGGAAAAGCAGAACAGCATTAAAGGTTATTTCAAACAAGGCGAGCTGCTCTGCACCTTGAATGACAGCGCCCGTTACCAAAACTATCACATTGTCCATGCCGTCAAAAAAGACGCGGATCAAATCAAACGCGAGGATTTCAAGGGAAAAGAAGCGCGGCAGGATGAATACGGCACCTCGGTGATTTCGATCCAGATGCTGAAAAAAGGCGGATTTATCAGCATAAAAAACCGTTATAATCACGCGGTTTCCTATTGCGACAACACCTTTAACAGCAACCCGGATAATATTATTCCAGGGCTTTCCAGCGCCCTGAAAGAGCATTTCAATGTTGAGTTTTCAACCACCGGGTCTGCACTGCCCGATGGATTTGTTTTGATGGGAGACCAGCTTTTCAAATACCATACCGAGCACCACAACATTTATTACGGCGATCAGGCATGGGCTAAAAACGGTACGATCCACAAGATCAACAATGTTGCCGGCGACGCCTTGTTTGACGGGTTCTTGTTTGAGGATGAAACCAAGACCCTGAAAAAAATTGACCCTGCATACGAAGACAGCTTTGCCGATGATTTTAACCGGTGCTACGGTGGAAACCGCGGCTTAAACGTTAAAAATGGCAATCTGTATCTGGATGACAACCTATTGATCGGTGCGGAACAATCACGGATCAAAACCCTTGATCTTCCGGCGCTGACCACGATGAGCGACAGCTGCCTTTTCAACGCCCCTTTCCTGACGCAGTTTGAAGCGCCTGCGCTCACCACGATGGGCAGCGACTGCCTTCGCTACGCCGAGACCCTGACGCAGTTTAAAGCCGATGCGCTCACCACGATGGGCAATCGCTGTCTTGCAGGCTCTCCGGATCTAGGGGGCTGTTTCAAAGCGCAACATATCAAGCCAGCCTTCGTGATATAATCGTTTACGTTAATAACAGAATAAAACGATCCGGATTTTTGTCATTGCGAGCGACTGAAAAAAGCGCGGCAATCCAGAGCTGTTGCCGGATTTCTTCGTCGTTAACACTCCTCGCAAT
>PFTR01000064.1:0-828 GCA_002789675.1 Alphaproteobacteria bacterium CG_4_9_14_3_um_filter_47_13
CCGGCGTAAAGCTCCACACCCCGCCGCCCAAATCCGTGCCCTGATTGAATGTATAACCCGTCGCACCGCTCACCTCATAATGTGTGATATGCTCTGAACCATCCTTATCCACGCCCAAAGCGCCAGCAATATTCACAGCAACCGATGCGCCCTCAACATCCGTTCCGCCTGTCGCGGTAATGGAAGGTTTATCCGCGACCGCATCGACAATCACATTAAAGCTGTCCGAAGCCGAGGCGCTGATGCCTTCAACAGGATCGGTTGTCTTGGCCGTGGCCACAAGGCCGCTCAGGTCGATATCGCTCTGCGCTTTTGGCGTAAAGGTGAAGACCGTATTCAGATTCGTTCCGGCTGGTAGTGTTGCTGTCCAGACTGTTCCGGCAGGATTGAATGTCCCCACAGGTGCCGTCACCACGCCCCATGCAGGATCAAAGCCTGTAATTGTTACCGTCAGAAACTCTGATGGTTCTGCACCTGCGCTAAGTTTGGCAACAACAGTAACATCAACGCTGCCATCTTCTTTCACCTGTACATTATCAACGCCATTATTCACTTTAATCGTTGGCGGATCAATCTCCGGTGTCCATGTGACAGTCAACGCTGTCGAGGCCTGATTGTTATTATCCGTTGTATCAAACTCGCCATCACTTACAGGATTTTCTGTTGTGAAAACAGTCGCTGTCAGAATAAGCGCCCCGTCAAAGTCAGGGTCATTGGCCGTGATTTTCAAACCCGTCAGTTGTGCCGGCGTAAAGCTCCACACCCCGCCGCCCAAATCCGTGCCCTGATTGAATGTATAACCCGTCGCACCGCTCACCTCATAATGTG
>PFTR01000064.1:850-14957 GCA_002789675.1 Alphaproteobacteria bacterium CG_4_9_14_3_um_filter_47_13
ACCGATGCGCCCTCAACATCCGTTCCGCCTGTCGCGGTAATACTTGGAACATCTGCGACCGCGTCTGTAATAATGCCAAAAGCATCATCCGCTGTTGTTGTTTGACCACTTGGCGCATCAAATACTTTTGCAGTAGCATTCAAACCAGAAAGATCAAGGTCACTCTGCGCAGGAGGGGCAAATGTCAGACCACCATTATAAGTGATGACACCCGCTGGCAAAGTTATTGTCCATGTACCTGTTCCGGCATCATAGATACCATCAAGATTCGTAATCCCCCATGCCGGATTGATTCCTGTGACAGTCACAGTTAAAATGGCGCTTGTCGGCGTATCCCCGGCAACGGATGCAGCAATCGGTACAAAAACAGAACCGTCTTCCTTTACCAGTGCGTTATCAACACCATTATTCACCAGAATTTCAGGGGGTAATAATATAAAATCTACAGGGGCGTCCTCTTGTAGAAAAACAGTCTCTGTAAACTGGGGAAGCTTATAGACCAGCGCCGTCGGCGCAATCGGACCCACATCATTAATCGGAGTGATTGGTGTGGCTTCAAAGCTGCTATTAAAACCATAGCCTCCTGCTCTGGCCGCCCCGCCGCCCGTTTCTCCTGCAGCGGGCTCAATACCGGATAGTTGCTGGGCTAATGCCGCCAGTTGATCTTCATCTGATGTCCGCGTATCCTGCATATTAGCCGTTTTTTCTTCGATCTCCTGTTCCTGGCGCACCTCTCCTTGCGGCTGTGTCTGATCTTTTTCCAGGCCTTCATTCATAGCCTCTGCAAGCTCCAGTCCTTCGGCAAACTCGCGCAAACTTAAAAACTGGCCATCAAAACTGATTTCAGTCGTAATTCCTGATTCCATGGCTTGCTGAAAACCATGCAAAACGATAAGCCCGCCATTTTCAAATGTAATTAGAAGAGCGCCATCCTGTTCATTTGTATCAACAAGTCTTTGATCGCCGAAGTTCAATTCATATTTATGACCCTGCTGAATATTATAGGCTATCGATTCTCCGGATTCAGGAGAAGAAATTTTTGTCGCCGGAAGATCAGTTGCAAGCGTTTCGAACAATTCTTTGGAATTAAGAACACCGCCATCTGCCAGAGAAAGCTGAACCTCGTTATCAGCCATTTGCCGGAAATTATCAATGACCAGCGCTCCGCCATCTGTGAACGTGATTGTCAACTCTCCACTTTCACTAAGCTTCATACCCTGAATTTCTGCAGTACTGAATGACAGGTTACTTGAATTATTCTCCGGTAGCGTCACTGTTTCGCTTGTGCCGTAGACTGGTTTGTCAACAGTAAATGCTTGCGTGGCCATGATGTTCTTCTCCTATATAATTGCCAGAATCTGACAAAATTGTAATTTGTTAACAAAATCCTAATGGAATTGTCTTTGTTTTTAACATCTTTTTAACCTTCTTGTCAAATATTATGACAAGGTATCTCCTAAGTCGTTGTATAGTGTAGATCAAATACAAATTTCATTTGCTATATCAGCATTTGCCTCACTCTAAAAAAAGACCATAAAACGATTTTTTATACAGGAACTATATTTACTTTCAAAGAAATATATAACATTACAGACGAGAAAACATTTTAGGCCTTGAATTACAGCCCTCCCAACAAGACATACTTCATTTCAGTGAACTCTTCTATGCCATAGTGGGAGCCTTCCCGCCCGATGCCGGATTGCTTTATTCCACCAAACGGTATGGATTCTCCGGAAAGCACAGGCTCGTTCACAGCCACCATGCCATATTCCAGCGCCTCGGCAACGCGGAACACCTGCCCCAGATCCTTGCTGTAAAAATAGGAAGCCAAACCATAAGGCGTATCATTCGCAGCTCTAATTACATCTTCTTCACTGCCAAAACGAAATAATCCGGCAACCGGGCCAAAGGTTTCTTCCTGATTCAGCAGCATTTCTGCGTTCATATCCCTTATCAGTGTCGGAGTATAAAATAGAGCCCCGGCATCATGATTCTTTCCGCCACAGACGAGCTTCCCGCCCTTTTCCAAAGCATCTTGTACATGCATTTTTACCTTTTCCAGACCCTGCCCGTTAATCAGCGGACCTATCTGTACCCACTCCTGATCTCCCGCCCCTACTTTCAAAGCTTTAATCCGTTGCGCCAGCTTTACAGCAAATTCCTCATAAATTGAGTCCTGCGCATAAATACGATTGGCACAAACACATGTTTGTCCCGCATTGCGGAATTTGCAAATAATGGCGCCTTCTGCCGCCCGTTCAAGATCGGCACTCTCAAATACAATAAAAGGTGCATTTCCGCCCAATTCCAATGATATTTTTTTAATTGTTCCCGCGCTTTGCTTCATCAGCAGACTCCCGATTTCCGTTGATCCGGTAAAGGAAATCTTGCGCACTTTTTCATGGGTCGTCAGCACCAGCCCGATCTCGGCCGCGCTGTCCGCCGCCCCCGTTACAATATTGATAACACCTGGAGGAAACCCTGCCTGCTGTGCCAATTCCGCCAGCGCCAGCGCAGATAGAGGCGTATCTTCAGCAGGCTTGAGAACAACTGTACAGCCAGCAGCCAGAGCAGGCGCAATTTTTCGGGTGATCATGGCATGAGGGAAGTTCCACGGTGTAATGGCTCCGACCACGCCAATAGGCTCTCTTGTGACAAGAACGCGGGCGTCTTCCTTATGAGTGGGAATAATATCGCCATAAATCCGTTTGGCCTCCTCTGCATACCATTCAATAAAAGAAGCACCATAAAGAATTTCAGCCTTTGCCTCGGTCAGAGGCTTTCCCTGCTCTGCTGTCAGAAGCGCCGCCAGATCATCACAATGATCCAGAACAAGAGAATGCCAGATTTTGAGTATTTTACTACGGTCTTTGGCTGTTTTAGAACGCCATACCGGAAAAGCAAGAAAAGCCGCCTCGATCGCCTTCTCCGTATCTTCCTTTCCCATGTCCGGAACATCTGCCAGCTTCTGCCCGTTTGCCGGATTAACAACGGAAAAAACTTTACCGGACTCAGCCGACACCCACATCCCGTTTATATAGGCTCTATTTTTCAAAATATCCGGTTTTTTTATCATAGCCAAATGTTCCTTTTTCTAATTTCCAGACCTTTTATTGAACTTGCAAATCTCTCACTGTGGTAAAGTGGATTAAGTTAAGTCGATCTGGTTTTTGCCGCCCTAATAACAGACATGCTGATAAAGTAACAATAAATTATTATCTAAAGTAGTAAGTAAATGAAAGATTTCAACTCTTTTCATTTAAGTTCGTTAAGTATGCTCAACACTCCCGTTCAAAAAATGATTTTTTGTACTTTGTTACTGCGGGAAATATTCCACAGATCTGAACCGACATTAGCAAGAGGATAAATACCCATAATCTTACACATTATTTAGAAAAAGAATAGAACGGTTGACAAGCTGCAAACTTGATTTTTTCCTGTTGAAGATCAGGCTAAATCACGTTAATGCTCTTATTTACATGAAAATTCTCAAGACATGGAAATGAGGCACGTAAATGGTAGATATTTTAAAATACACTCCCGAACATGAATGGATCAAAATCGAGAACGACAATATTGCTGTAATCGGTATTACACAATATGCTCAGGATGCATTAGGAGATCTGGTTTATGTAGAACTGCCCGAGACAGGTCGGAAACTCTCCAAAGGCGATGAATTTGCCGTTGTTGAGTCCGTCAAAACTGCCGCCGAAGTTTATACACCGGTCAGCGGGGAAATCACAGCCATCAATGATAATCTTTCCAACGATCCCGAACTGATTAAAAAATCTCTGGCAGAAGGCTGGATCGTCAAAATAAAAATGGATAATCCCGATGAAATCGCCGATTTGATGGATCAGGATGCCTATACAAAATTTTGTGAGGAGCAGGATCATTAAATGAGATATCTGCCGCAGACAAAACAGAGCCGTAAACATATGCTGGCGGCAGTGGGTGTTGAAAATATCGACGCGCTTTATAAGGATATCCCGGCAGATGCTTTTATCAAGGGACTTGCCGATTTACCGCTGCATCAGGGCGAGCTGGAAGTCGAGCGGACATTAAGCGCCTACGCCAACCAAAATCATGCCGCCCCGCAAGGGTCTTTTTTTCTGGGCGGGGGGCTTTACTATCATCATATTCCGGCAACCGTGGATCATATTATCCAGCGTTCCGAATTTCTAACAGCCTATACGCCGTATCAACCAGAAATCGCGCAAGGAACACTGACCGCAATTTTCGAATTCCAGACTTTCATCGCGCAACTTACCGGACAGGATGTTGCCAATGCCAGCATGTATGACGGGGCAACGGCGACGGCGGAGGCCGCACTGATGGCACTGCGCATCAATAAAACCCGCCATAAAATCTGTATCGGCAATGCCCTGCATCCGGATTATCGCGCCGTGCTGAAAAGCTATATGGGAAATCATGAGGATACGGAAGTATTTGACGGCTTGCCGGATGCGGATACAGCCTGCGTCATTCTCCAGTCTCCTGATTTCTACGGCCAGCCTCACGGTTATGAGTCATGGCGTAAAATCTGTGATGAAACAGGAGCGCTGCTGGTCGTTGTCATTAATGAGATTATCAGTCTTGGCCTGCTTCCTGCGCCGGAAAGTGCGGATATTGTCTGCGGTGAAGCACAGAGTATCGGCATCCCCATGGGTTTTGGCGGCCCTCATTGCGGTTTTTTTGCCTGCCGCGAAACATATCTACGCCAGATGCCCGGACGCCTGATCGGGGAGACTGTTGATGAAGACGGACGGCGCAGTTTTGTCCTGACCCTCAATACCCGCGAACAACATATCCGCCGTGAAAAAGCAACCAGCAATATCTGCACCAATCAGGGACTGATGGCGCTGGCCTTTACCATTCATATGGCGCTACTAGGCGAAGACGGGTTTAAACAACTGGCGCGGCTGAACCATGAAACCGCGTGCAGGCTGGCAGATGCACTGGAGAAAATTCCGGGCGTAACACTCTTGAATGAACATTTCTTCAACGAATTCACAATAAAACTCTCCAAAAATGCAAAAGACGTGGTCAAAGCCATGGCAGAACGGGGGATTATTGCCGGCTATGCGCTGGATGATAACCAGCTCCTTCTCGCAGCAACGGAAATGACCACGGAGAAAGATATAGCCACCCTCATTACGGCATTGCAGGAGATATTGTTATGATCGCAGAACAAAAAATAGAAAAAACTATTATCAATATAGCGCCGCAAATGAATGATGGGAATCACGGGCTTCATTATGAAGAAAATCTTCTGTGGGAGAAAGAGCGGTGCGATCATTCTGGTGTTGATTTACCAAAGCCCGACGGAACGGCACTACGAACGGGACAGTCGGCGCGTGGCTCCATTGGTTTACCGCAAGTGAGCGAACCGCAGGTCGTGCGACATTTTGTGCGCCTGTCAACGTGGAACTATTCAATTGATCATGGATTTTTTCCGCTGGGATCCTGCACAATGAAACATAATCCGCGTCTGAATGAAAAAATGGCGCGTCTTCCCGGCTTTGCCCATGTCCATCCGTTACAGCCAGAAAGTACGGTACAGGGCGCTCTGCGTGTTATGTATGAGCTGCAGAACTGGCTGGCAGAACTGACCCGTCTTCCCGGCGTATGTTTAACCCCTGCAGCAGGAGCTCATGGAGAGCTTGCCGGAATGATGACCATCCGCCGCGCCCATGAAGCCAAAGGACAGGGACACCGCAAAATTGTTCTCGTTCCTGATTCTGCGCATGGCACAAATCCGGCGACAGCCGTTATTTGCGGTTATACGACAAAAACCATCAAGACCAGCGAAACCGGACGGCTCACTATAGATGCCTTTAAAGAGGCACTTGGCAATGGGGATGACATCGCAGGAATGATGGTGACAAATCCGAATACCTGCGGTCTGTTTGAAAGTGATATTCACGAGATTGCACGATTGCTGCATGAAGCCGGTGGTTATTTTTATTGTGATGGTGCAAATTTTAACGCACTGGTCGGAAAAATTCGCCCCGGTGATTTTGGTGTTGATGTCATGCACATCAATCTGCATAAAACTTTTTCGACTCCGCATGGCGGCGGCGGCCCTGGCAGTGGCCCGATTTGCGTCACGGAAGAGCTTGCACCCTATATGCCTGTTCCTGTTGTGGTAAAAAATGAGGATACCTTCCACCTTGCCTATGAAGACGAAAGACCGGAAACACTGGGTCGCCTCCGTGGTTTTGTCGGCCAGTTCGGAATGCATGTCCGCGCTCTTGCCTATATGATGAGCCATGGCGCGGACGGACTGAAACAGGTTTCCGAAGATGCGGTTCTGAATGCGAATTATCTGCTCAGTCAGTTAAAGGATGTCTACCATGTCCCTTATAAAGGCACCTGTATGCATGAATGTCTGCTAACCGATAAAATCCAGAAAGAAAAAGGCGTCAGTACATTGGATATTGCCAAAGCCTTATGCGAGCATGGCTACCATCCGATGACAACTTATTTTCCGCTTGTGCTCCCCGGCACAATGCTGATAGAGCCAACCGAAACCGAAAGTAAGGATGCCATTGACCGCTTTGTTATTGTGATGAGATCCATTGCCGAAGATGTTGCCAAAGGTGATACAGAAAAATTCCATCATTATCCGGTCAGCACACCCCGTAAAAGAATGAACGAAGTGCAAGCGGCACGCCATCCGAAACTCCGCTGGAAAGAAAACTCCTGAAGCGTCTTTATGAACGCTCGATATCCCGGTGAAAAATATGGGTTACAAACTTCTGGCGCTCAAGCCATGGCTTAAGTGTTTCAACAATATAAACGGAACGATGTCGCCCCCCCTGTACAGCCAAATGCAATCGTCAGATAGCTTTTTCCTTCATGCGCAAAACGCGGAAGCAAGGGTTCGACCATTTCTTTAAAATGAGTCAGAAAAGGTGCGAAAGCTGTATCCTGGCGAACATAAGTCCCTATCGCCTCATCACGGCCAGTGAGGGGTTTCAATTCTGGCACCCAGTGTGGGTTACGTAAAAATATTGTATCCATAACAATATCCGCTTCACGCGGCGTCCCATATTTATAGCCAAAAGACATGAGAGTCAGGGTCAAAGCACTTTTATGCTCCTGCCCGAGACGGTCTTCCAGTATATGGCGCAGTTCATGAATGGAAAGCATAGACGTGTCAATGACCTCGTCTGCTTTTTCCTTCAGTGTATAAAGCCATTCCTGCTCTTTTTTAATACCGGCACTTGCGGGTTTATCCTGCGCCAGAGGATGTCTGCGGCGGGTCTCGGTAAAACGTTTCTGTAAAACCGCTTCATCGGAGGTGATAAAAACCAGTCTGGCACCAAGCTTTCGTACTGTGTCTTTGACAGCATCAGGATCAAAGCCGCGTGTACGGGTATCAATACCAATCGCCATAGGTTTTTCCGATGTTATCGGATCTTCAATAAGCGGCGGTACAAGTGCCAGCGGAAAATTGTCAAAAACCTCGTATCCCAGATCCTCAAGATACTTGAGAGTTGAGGACATTCCGGCGCCGGAAAGCCCTGTCACAATCAGAATATTTCTTTTTTCCTTTTCTTTCATATGATCCTTGTTTAGATTTTTCTTCCTAGAATAACATGGAAGCAAGCCCCTTGAATCTTATTATTTTTTATAATGTTTTCGGCATAAATTTCTCCACCATGAGCACTTATAATCTGTCTGGCGATAGACAGACCCAGACCTGAGTGATTTCCATACTGTTCCCCTTTGGGACGTTCAGAATAAAAACGCTCAAAAATATGTTCAAGTTTATTTTCAGGGATCCCGCCCCCCTGATCTTCAATAGAAACTCTAACCTGTTTCTGATCGGGTATGATACGCACCATCACAACACCATTTTTTGGCGAAAATGACAGCGCGTTGCTTATAAGATTCTCGAAAACCTGTAGCAGTCTCCCTTCATTGCCACTGACATGCATTTCTTCATCAAAAGAAACATCAAACTGGATCACCGGACTTTCATTTCTATGACCATTGCTTCGTTTTATCTGATTATTATGAGCATCAACCAGTTGCTGCAAAAGATGCCGTAGATTCACAGTACCCATTTCATCGCGCGAAAGTTCCGCATCAAGACGTGAAGCGTTTGAAATATCGCTAATGAGACGATCAAGACGCAATACATCATGCTGGATAATGGCCATGAGTTTTTCACGGTCGGCATCCGTTTTGACTTTAGCCACAGTTTCTACCGCGCTCCGTAATGACGTCAGGGGGTTTTTAATTTCATGGGCAACATCGGCAGCAAAACGCTCGATCGTATCCATGCGATCCCATAATGCCTGCGTCATATCACGCAATGCCATGGAAAGTTCACCAATTTCATCATTCCGATGGCTAAGATCAGGAATATTAATTTTCCGGTCTTTGCTCCCTCTCACTTTTTCAGCAGCTACAGCCAGTTTTTTAAGCGGCCTGCCAATCACGCTGGCAAGATAGAGTGACAGAAAAATGGTCAGGCTAAGTGCCGCAAGAGTTGCCGTCAGAACATCAAAGCGAACTCGATCCATGCCATTTTCTATATCTCGCCCATCATTCACCAGAAGCATGACCCCGACGACCGAGCCTTGTTTGATAACGGGTGCTGCCGCTGTCAGTATAACGCCATTGGCTGCAGCTTCCCATGCTGTCGCGCTTATGATTCCGGAGAGTGCATTTTTAATATCCGTAAATTTTTCAAAATTCCGCTCTTCTTCATCCGGAAAAGAGGGAAGAACTTTCTTTGTCGGAAGTAATTTTAGCAGATTTGTTCCCAGATAGGCAATGACATCAGAAACACCAAAATTCTTTTCAAGGGATTTTTGGGGAATAATCTGCCCCGTGTGATCCGGTTCCCCTATTTTATAGGAATCACCAATCAAGGAACCACGCGCATTAAAAAAGAAAATACGGGTATCAGGCCGATTCTTTCCAAGTTTACGAATTGTATTTCTGGCTTGTTGCGAGGTCAGAATGACATCCTCCTGCGGTCCTTCAATAGCCACCGCAAAATTCTGCGCCCGTTCCTGAAGCATTTTTAAATGCTCCTCAATCAGATTCTCGTGATATTGCCCCAGAGATAAAAGTCCTACCACCAGAACAACCAGCGGCAGAACATTGACAGAGAGAATACGCAATGTTAATCCGCCAGCCTTCCAGCCGCGTTTTAAACCGGGCACTTTATTCTTCTTTATATTTGTATCCAATTCCATAGAGCGTTTCTATCTGGGAAAATCCGGAATCCATGTCCCGAAATTTTTTACGAACCCGTTTAATATGAGAATCAATTGTCCGGTCATCAACATAGATATTCTCACCATAAGCCATATCAATCAACTGGTCGCGATTTTTCACAATACCGGGACGGATTGCCAAAGATTTAAGGAGCAAATACTCTGTTACCGTCAAACCAACTTCCTGCCCCTTCCAGCTGCAAACATGACGGGCATCATCAAGAATCAGATTACCACGTATTATTTTTTCGTTCTCGGGCTGTTTTTTCTCGCTCTGGCTTCGCAACGATTCACGGCGCAACAAGGCACGGATACGCTCAATCAACAAACGCTGGGAAAACGGTTTTGTAATATAGTCATCCGCACCCATGCGCAATCCAAGTACCTCGTCAATTTCATCGTCCTTTGAAGTCAGAAAGATAACAGGCAGGATTGATGTCTTACGAATTTTCGCGAGAACCTCCATACCATCCATACGCGGCATTTTAATATCAAGTACGGCAAGATCCGGGGGATTATTCAGAATTTCACGACATCCTTCTTCACTATCGCTATAAATATTCACCTTATAACCTTCCGCTTCCAGCGCCATGGAAACAGAGGCAAGTATATTCTGGTCATCATCAACAAGAGCAATTCTGGAAGTCATGGGGTCTCCTATGAATCTATTTTCAATGAATTTAAGGCATAAACACAAGAATACAAAGCAACAAAATTGTCTTTAAATAAGATGGTTTTCAGAAAGTAGAAATTCAGATTCCTTTCAACTGCAATATTCCATATTTAAATAAGAGCTTTATCTTTTCTTTTTGATTTTTATCACATTGATCATCGGAAAATTGTGCTGTGATAATCTTATTCTGATGGTAGAAGCGCTGAAGCCCACCAGCAACAGCGCTCCCCCAGCCGAAAGGCGAAACCGTCAGAATTTGGCATGATGTTAAATCATGCCCGGGGTTGGAGAATGCAGTCAAATGCACTCCAGCCCCTCATTTCCAGGAAAGCGGGTTAAAAAAACGATAAATAAAAAATATGGTCACATTTTTTGAAAAGGAGACATGCCATGCCCATACGTAATCTTGTCCATTGGGATCGTCCATTTAATATTCCGGTGCGCCAACGCAATCGTTTCGGACGCTCTTTGATTTCTCTTCAGGATGATATGAACAATTTGTTTCAGGATTTTTTTGGTAATAATATAACATCAGATATTTTTCCTGGATATGAAAATTTTCCAGCCGTTAACATTATAGAGAATGGCAAAAGCTTTAAAATAAAGGCCGCCCTGTCCGGATTAGATCCGGATGATATTACGGTTTCTGTTACCAATGGATTTTTAATTATAAAGGGAAAGCACGAAGAAGAAAAAGAGGAAAAAGATGAAAATTATCTGCATCGTGAAATATCCTCCGGTTCTTTCCAACGTACAATCGCGCTCCCCGAAGGTGCTGACGGTGAAAAAGCCGATGCCTCGTTTAAAAATGGTATATTGGAAATAAAACTTCCGAAAAAGGCAGAAGCCGTGCAGGAACCAAAAAACTGCAAATCAGAAAAGCGGCATAAAAAAGATTATTTTCAAAAGGAATGAACAATATGATTCCAAAGCTTATTATCGTTCCTTTCAATGGCCACGATCACAAGCTCTCTATTATAGAGTACGCCTTTAACCTTGCTATTCTCTATAATGCCCATACTGAAATCTGGTATATTACCCCTGGTTTGCAAACCGCTTTTATACCTTATGCGCCTTATGGCATGCCCGCTTATTCCGAGCATACCCTTGCAACATTGAAAAAGCGTCAGAAAAACAACATGAAAATGGCTGAAAAAAAATTTCAGCATCTTAAGAAAACTATGGGAATCGAAAAGGCTACGTTTCACACGGCTTCTGGAAACGAAAGTCATCTTCTTGCCATTCGAGGCAGAGTTGCTGATTTGACCCTCCTCTATCGAGATAAGAAAAATCCTGATTTTATGAGTCAAGCCCATGATGTTTTATTCGGAAGTGGCCACCCTGTATTATTTTTGCCCCCTGAAAACAAAATAAAAAAATTTAACGGAAAAATACTAATTGCCTGGAATGGCAGTGTCGAAGCTACGCACTCTGTTGCCTTCTCCTTGCCCTGGTTATTACAAGGAAAAGTTTCCATTCTAGCGAAACAAGATAACGGGGAACAGAAATATCCGCTATCTGCTAAGGATCTGGCACACTATCTCGAACACCATAATATAGAAACGAATATATTGCCTGATACCAGCAAACAAGAGGATCTAGCTACTTTTATTCTCAGTAGCGCAAAAAAAATTGATGCAGAAATCATTGTTATGGGCGCTTATGGCCATAGCAGATTTAGAGAAAATATCTTCGGCGGCGTAACCAGATCCATGCTTGAATCTGCAGATATGCCTGTTTTTATGATGCACTGAAGCATCTTTTATATGTTCATAGCAAAATGCCTATAACCTCAATAAAGGCGGGAAAAATGAAACCGATAACTGACAAAGAAAATGCGAGACAGAACACTGTACTTATTGAACCTGTCGCAGCATTAAAAGATACAGTCTCAATTATTAAAAGGGTCAATTGCAGCATCCTGCCTTTTGATACGCCATTACCAGAACATACAGAAATAGAGCCCGTTATACTTCCTTCACCACCTTCTTCGGCCGATATGGATAGTCTCAAAAACGAAATTTATAAGTGTTTTATGAAATCGTTGTACAAATTCTCCAGCCATAACGCCAGACCTGAAATACTACCAGCCATTGAATCAGTCAGTACAACACTGGATATCAGCACAGCATTCGTGGCCAAAACCCTAACCGATCTTGGCTTGAGGGCACCACGCAGAGAGTATCCCGCTTCTTTTCTGGATTTTGCCGATCATGCACATTCAAAATTTATAGAAAGTTACAAGACACCTTCCTGCATCGCAGCACTTCAGGATTATTGGCGCGCTATAAAGGAACATAACCGTATGATTCAATAATATAGCGCCTTCCTTCAACAAAAATATGGCACGCTGGTACTGTTTAGCGTCAGCACAAGTTGGACACGGAGAGGCATATTGTTAAGGTGATGTTTTTGGTTTATCGAAGTGACTTGAAAAGGAACGAAGATGAACAAAAAACAAGACAACAAAGACGAAGCAGACAGGACTGTCCGCAATATCAAGCGGGCTACGCGCCGTAAATTCAACGCAGAGGAGAAGATCCGGATTGTTCTGGCCGGGCTACGCGGTGAAGAAAGCGTTGCCGAGCTATGCCGTCAGGAGGGTATTCACCAGAATCTTTATTACCGTTGGAGCCGTGATTTCCTTGAGGCTGGTAAGAAACGACTGTCCGGTGATACGCAGCGCGAAGCCAGCACCTGCGAGGTCACTGATATGCGCAAAGAATCCACGCAGCTCAAAGAGATACTGGCAGAGACCATGTTAGAGAACCGTCTTCTTAAAAAAAGCGTCATTGCGGGTGGGGAGGATTGTATATGAGATATTCAGCATCCTCAAAATACGAGATCATCCGTACCGTAGAAAGATCAGAGCTGGGTATCAAGCGCACATTAGAGCAGCTTGGCATTGCCCGTTCGACCTTCTATGGCTGGTATGATCGTTATATCAATGGTGGCTTTGATGCTCTGGTCGACAAGCTGCCCTGTCCGAAAACGATCTGGAATAAAGTGCCGGAGGCGCAACAATCACGGCTTATTGATATGGCTCTGGACGAGACAGATTTATCACCCCGGGAGCTTGCTGTATGCTTTACGCAGCAGCAGGGGTATTTTATCTCTGAATCTACAGCCTACCGCATTCTCAAGAAACATGATCTCGTGACCTCTCCTTCGTGGATTGTGATGAAGGCAGCGGATAAGTTCCATCAGCCGACTACGGCTGTAAACCAGCTCTGGCAAACAGATTTTACTTATCTGAAAGTCACGGGTTGGGGCTGGTATTATCTGTCTACTATTCTGGATGACTATTCCCGCTACATCATCTCATGGCGATTATGCACCGGCATGGCAGCCTCAGATGTCTCCGGCACACTCGAAGATGCCTTGAAAAATGCAGGGCTGGATAAAAAGCAAAGGCCACGGCTACTCAGCGATAATGGCCCCTGTTATATCTCTGGCGAGCTCAAAGACTGGCTCACAGATAATGGCATGGATCATACGCGTGGAAAGCCCTATCACCCGATGACACAGGGTAAAATAGAGCGGTGGCACAGGACAATGAAAGACCGCATATTGCTGGAAAATTATTATCTTCCCGGCGATCTGGAGAGCAGGATTGAAGAATTTATCAACCACTACAACACAAGGAGGTACCATGAAAGCCTGAACAATTTAACACCGGAAGACGTCTGGCTGGACAGAGGACAATCCATCCTCGACCAGAGGCGCAAAATCAAAGAGGAAACTCTAAAACTTAGAAAGCAGTTGTACTGGAAACAAAAGGCTGCTTAAAATCAACAAAACGGAGGCCAAAAACACACCTTATTTTTTTACACACCGTGTCCACAATACTCTGACGACGTACAGTCAAGTTTATTTTGGCTAGTTAAGTATATAGTTCCCAAAATAAAATTCAAGGCCGAATAGCTCAACGCAAACAAGTTGAAAACCTTTAATTGGTACATTGAAGCATACCTCATCCAATTTCGGGAAAAATGGTGTTATTTTCCGTAATCCATATTATCATGCCATTGCTTGACATCTATTGCCATTATGATTATCATGCCGGATGAAGATGATGCGTGGGAATGGCGCAGAAATTTTATTTCGACCTACGTAGAACGGGATATTCCCCAATTAGGGTCTCAAATCTCATCCAAAAGATTAAAGGATTTGTGGTCAATGCTGGGGCATTTAC
>PFTR01000146.1:0-147 GCA_002789675.1 Alphaproteobacteria bacterium CG_4_9_14_3_um_filter_47_13
GCCATTGCACGCGCCGCATCCTCGGGGCAAAGAATATCTCCGTTGATAATCACCGGAAGAGCCACCGCCTCTTTCACCGCACGGACAGCCTTCCAGTCCGCCTGCCCTTTATACATCTGGTTACGGGTACGGCCATGAACTGTAATC
>PFTR01000146.1:168-12360 GCA_002789675.1 Alphaproteobacteria bacterium CG_4_9_14_3_um_filter_47_13
GCCATTTTTGCCAGAGCAGGCGCGTTTAAATGCCCCTCATCCCATCCCAGCCGCATTTTGACCGTCACCGGAACTTTTACCGCCCTGACAGTTGCCGCCATAATTTTTATAGCCAGCTCTTCATCCTGCATCAGGGCAGAGCCACAGAATTTTTTGACAATTTTTTTTACCGGACAACCGAAATTAATATCAATGATGGCCGCGCCGCGTGCGACATTCATCTGCGCGGCTTCTGCCATAATTTCAGGCTCGCTTCCGGCAAGCTGCACCGCCATTGGAAATTCTTCAGAGTAATCAGCACCTGTCCGAAGCGAGCCCTGGCATTCCTGAAGCACGGCGCGGCTGGCAATCATCTCGGAAAAGACAAGCCCTGCGCCAAAATTTTTGACAATCCGGCGAAAAGGAAGATCACTGACACCGGACATCGGCGCTAAAAAAACCGGTTCATCAATCGTGATTGTGCCGATAGAAAACCCCATTTTTCACAAGACTCTAGTCTTGGTTTTTAAATGAAAAATGTTCTTAGCCACTTTGTGCCTGAAGCCATTCTGTTTCATGGCTCTCCAGATCCTCTAGAATTTTATTATACTGATCCTGCGTTTGCGAGATTTCTCCGCTATCGCCTTTATAAAAATCAGGGGCACTCATAAGCGTTTCCAGAGCCTTTTTTTTCTGCTCCAGCTTTATAATTTTCTTTTCCGCTTCCTCTGCCTTTTTATGCTGAACCATAGAGGGCGGCGATACATCTGCTTTTTTTGCTTCGCTGTTTTTATTTTTCTTTTCTTCCTTACGTTCTTCACGGCGGGCTTTAACCGTATATTTCCGGTAATCATCAAGATCCCCGTCAAAATGCATACAGGTTCCCTCTTTAACCAGCCACAAACGATTGGCCACACGCTCCACCATATTCGGATCGTGGCTGACAATAACAATCGCGCCCTGATAGGCATTCAAGGCCTGCACCAATGCTTCCCGCGCATCAATATCAAGGTGGTTGGTCGGTTCATCCAGAAGCAGTAAATGCGGGGCATCAAAACTCATAAAGGCAAACAGAAGCCGCGCCTTCTCGCCGCCGCTGAGCGAGCCGATCCGGTTATCTGCCAGCGTCTTGGAAAACCCGAACGCGCCAAGTTTGGCACGTACCACAGGTTCCCTGACTTCCGGAATAGTTTTGCGCATCATCGCCGCCATGGCTTCATAGGGCGTTGACTCCACATCAAGTTCTTCTGTCTGGTGCTGGGAAAAATAGCCAATCCGCAATTTTTTTGCGCGAAAAATATCGCCGCTCATCACATCCAGTTTTCCGGCAATAAGCTTCATCAATGTTGACTTGCCATTTCCGTTTGCCCCAAGAAGGGCAATCCGGTCATCATTGTCAATATTATCATTCACCTTGCGCAGAATAGGAACACCTTCAGTATAACCAACATCCGCCCTGTTGATAGAAAGCATCGGTGAGGGAATTTCTTCGGGATCAGGAAATTTAAAGCGCACGGCACGTTCGGCGATCACAGCATCAACCAGATCCATTCTCTCCAGCGCCTTGATCCGGCTTTGTGCCTGACGCGCCTTATTGGCCTGTGCCTTGAAACGGTCAACGAATTTCTGCATATGGGCACGCTCGGCCTGCTGCTTTTCAAATATTTTCTGCTGCAGCCCCAGACCCGCCGCCCGTTCACGCTCGAACGTGTCATAGTTTCCGGTGTAAAGAACAAGCTTCTGCTTATCGACATGAATAACATGATCGATACATTTATTCAGCATTTCACGGTCATGGGAAATAATCAGCAGCGTATGGGGATAACTTGCCAGATAGGTTTCCAGCCACATAATCGCTTCAAGATCAAGGTGGTTGGTCGGCTCGTCCAGCAGTAATATTTCAGGCTCCACGAACAAGGAGGCCGCCAGCGCCACACGCATCCGCCAGCCGCCGCTAAAAGATGAAAACGGCTCCTGTAACTGCTCCTCCTTGAACCCCAGTCCAGTCAGCAGACGGGAGGCTTTTGCCGGAGCAGAATAGGCATCCATATCAGAAAGACGCTGATAAATTTCCGCAATTTTATTCGGGTCACTTTCAGTTTCCGTTGCTTTCCAGAGCTGCGCCAGCTCTTCATGCGCTTCCAGAACAAGATCAAGCAAAGATGTATCCGTTTCGGGAATATCCTGCCGCACCATGCCAAGGCGCTGCTTGACATTCATGCCAACCGTGCCGCCATCGGCCTGAATTTCGCCGGCAATCAATTTGAAAAGTGTCGATTTTCCGGCACCATTCAAACCCACAACCCCGACCTTCCAGCCATCCATAACAGTGACACTGCAATCATCAAGAATGATGCGGTTTGCAATTTTATAGGTTAAATTCGATACAGTCAGCATAAGCCTTTCTTCCTCCAGACAGGGTTTATGACATAAAAATACAAAAAATGGAAGTTTTGCGGGTATCTTTCTATTGAGCGCGATACGCGCCGCCTGCTTTACTCCAGAAGATACCGGATATCCAGAATTTCTATGATTTCTGTACCAGAGTCTGTGCGCACCTCAACAGAATCCCCGATTTCTGCTTTCAGCAGCGCTTTACCGACAGGAGACAGCCAGTTTATTTTTCCGGCTGAAAAATCGGCTTCATCGACACCGACCAGCGTCACGGTCACTTCCGTATCATTTTCCCGTATATAAGTAACAGTTGCCCCGAAGAAAGCACGTTCAATACCCTGCTGCTTTTTCGGATCAACAATTTCCGCATTTTCCAGCTTTTTGGTTAAATAGCGGGCGCGGCGGTCAATTTCGCGCAGGCGTTTTTTATTATAAAGATAATCACCATTTTCCGAACGATCGCCATTTCCTGCCGCCCATGAAACGATCTCGACAATTCCGGGGCGCTCCTCCTTTAGTAGCCAGCGCAATTCCTTCTGTAACGCAGCATGGCCGCCCGGGGTCATACAGTTTCTGGTTTCGGCAGGGAAAGGATTAATATCGGCAGGATCATCATCCTGCTCCGGATCACCTTCTTTTGTAAATGCTTTGCTCATTTCTAAAGTTGATCATAATCTGTAAATTTTTAAAAGAAAAATTACGACTCAAAATAATCTGGCTATAAGACAGGAGAATGGCTCTAAGGATGGCGCTTCCAGACGCCTTTTGAATCCTGATAATAATCCCCTGATTCAAGTTTGTTGATAATTTGCGGAGCCGCAAGTTTGGCAACAACATCAACGGGCTGGTTATTTTCCAGAGAAATACGGGTATATTCCTGTAAACGTTTTTGGTTCACCTCCTTGACAAGAGCAGCAGACTCCGGTGTTTCCTTCAGAGCGGTAATATATCCGTCAAGAGTCTCGCCAACAAGACCGGCACGGCGTGCCTCATGAAGATCAAGAGCAAAAGCAGGAAAAGCCATTAAAAGCCCCAGAACAACAATCATCCCGAAAAAGCGCAGTTTCATACCAACCTCCGTTAAAAAATATCCTTGTTTTTGTCAATGGATGCCTGAACATCTTTGTCAATCTCAACTTTAATATGATGCTCGATATTAACATTCAGGTTAATCTCGATAGGCTTATCAGGCGCCTGCAATGCTACTGTCGGCGTACATGCCGATACTAAAAACAATACTATCAGGAAGGGGAATCCGTTTTTTTTCATGGGTGGTTCTGATCCAGTATCTGTTGCGGGTCTGTAAATAATATAACATTCTGCCGGATTAAATCCAGTAGATCCCCATTGATACGAACATTTAATTGAACCGCCCTCCCCTTCATCACAGCGGGGTTTTTTCCTTCTATAGCAGCCAAAACAGACATTTTGTTTCCCGTATCATTACGGATGGACAAAGAAAGGGTATCATACTGGAAATCCTTCAGAATTTCACGCGTCAGCACCACCTGCTCATGATCACCGGGAATAAGATCTTCCGGTAGGGTGATCGTACCCGGGCCATCAGCCTTCAAGATTCCCTGTTCAAAAAAGACCGTGCCATCCCGCCCGATAATCAAAGGCAGAGTTCCCGAAACAACGCCTGTCGCGCTCACCTTTTTCCCTGTGAGAGACTGCAGAAAGCTGTCAACAGAAACCTTTTTAACCTGCAGAAGTACCTTCACAGCTTTCTTATCCGTCAAAGGGATTTCCGTCTTCCCGATCATTACCATTCCGCCCTGCCAGGGCAGAGCGGCCTGCGTAAGTGTCAATACGGTTTTTTCAGAATTCTCCAGAGAGTAACCGAGCGTAAATTCAGCGTAACCGGCGCTCTCTTTGCTTTCCATCCTGCCGGCCAATGTCAGGGTGCGGGCATCGACCTCCAGTGTCCCTTTAAGATCCAGAGCCGGAATAACAGCATTTTCTGTTTTAAGCTGCACATCTTTCAGAGACCAGAAACCCTGCCAGATCTCTTTTTGCTGATTAATTGCGGCATTTATTTCTGCGCTGGCAATATGGGCTTTCATCTTCCCCATTTCAAAAGACGGATTTTCCGATTTTACAACAACCTCCGGAACCGGAATTTTATGCCACCGGAATTCGAGCGGCGCTTTTATCTGCCATGGGTCTGTCACAATCCTGATCTGGCTGTCACCAAGTGCCAGATGATCAAAGGGAAGAAAGGAGAGCTGCTCCGCCGTCACCGGAAAGTAAAACTTTCCTTCTGCAGAAGAAGCGTTATATCCCTGCAAGCGCCATCTCGTTTTATCTTTATACATCTCGAGCGAGAGGCCACTGACAGTCAACTCCTGCAAATTCCCCTTCCAGAGCGCACGCGGTGAATAAAGAAGAGTCAGATCTTTCAAGAGCAGAGGCGTATCATCACCAATGGAGATATTCCGGATTTTCGCACTATGAAGATTCAAATCCGATAAGGTAAGACGGACATTCTGGAACCCTTTATCTTCCAGCAAAATCTGTAATCTTTGTGCCAGCAGCATTTTCCACGGCAGAAGATAGAAGGAAAAACCGATGGTTAAAATCACGACAGAAAAAACGGACAATATTTTATAACGATTTTTCATGGCTTTAGACCGCTCTGCCTGACAGCCACTGCTGAATTCCCCGTGCCGCCCGTACGGCTGTGGCAAAATCGGCCTGTAGCAGATAGCCGCCTGTCGGGGCTTCCCAATCCAGCATTTCTCCTGCAACAAAAACGCCCGGCTTTTTTAAAAGCATAAAATTCTGATCCACAGACTCGAACAGAACACCCCCCGCTGTAGAAATTGCCCGCTCAAGGGGAAAAGGGGCAAGGAGCGTTAGCGGGAAATGTTTTATAGAGTGCGCCAGTTTTTCAGGGTCATAATGTTCGGGGTTCTGCCATTCCGGATTTTCCATCAAGATATTCACGGCCACGGAAGACAGGTTTAAATATTTGCGCAAATAATTTGAAAAAGAAGCGCCACGGCGCGGTTTTTCCAGACGTTTTTTTATTTCGGAAAGATCAAGATCAGGCTTTAAATCAAGGACAAGATACGCCGTATTATTGACAGTAATTTCTTCCCGCAGAAGAGAAGACAGGGCATAAACAGCGCCACCTTCAATGCCGTTACTGGAAATCATCACTTCTCCCTGAATTTTTACTGCCCCAAAAGACACCGCAACAGATTTCAAAGGCTGTCCTGCAAAACGCCTGCGAAAAAGATCAGACCACTCGACAAAAAAACCGCAATTTGCCGGCTGCAAAGGGGCTATCCCGATATTTTCTTTTTCAAAAATTTCTACCCAGGATCCATCAGTCCCCAACCGTGGCCACGAAGCACCGCCAAGAGCCAGTAATGTGGCATCGGGTTTCAGACAGACAGGCGCGCCAGAATTTTTAAACACAATCGCATCCTCTTCCCATCCTTGCCAATCATAACCAAACATAAAGCGGACGCCCTGTTTTTCAAGGCGGCTGATCCATGCACGGAGGAGAGGGGAGGCTTTAAAACTTTCGGGAAAAATCCGGCCACTTGAGCCAATAAATGTTTTTTGCCCAAGACTTTCGCACCAGTTCCGCAATTCCTGTGGTGGAAACTCCTGAATGACAGACCCTGGAATTTCAGATTTTGTTCCATATTTTTTGATAAAATCATCCAGAGGCTCGGAATGGGTCAGATTAAGGCCGCCCCGCCCTGCCATCAGAAACTTTCTTCCTGCAGAAGCTTTGCGCTCATAAATCGTAACGGAAAATCCTTCTGCGGATAAAATTTCTGCCGCCATCAATCCGGCGGGGCCGCTGCCAATGATTATGATATTTTGATGTGACAGCCCGAACCCTTTACCAGAAAATATTTACTCATTAAAAGAAACTGTTTTTTCAATCGCATTGCGACCCTTCACAAGCGTTAGGACAATCTCGTCTTCCATAACAGCACTGGCAAGATTTTCAACATCAGCGGGAGCGTCCACACGGATCATTGCCTTGCGGGAATCACCTTTGTCAATTGTGATCTCCGGCAGCGCCGTAATATAAATATCGCCGGATTCAACATATAAATCCACATTCTGGAATCCTGACTGCGAGAATGCATTTACAACAATGGCATCCGGTCCAATAACGGCGCTTTCTATTTTCAGGGATGGTAACGGCGCTTGTTCCGGCACAAGCGCACGGCTTCTTTCTATAATAGATAAATTACTCACATCCGCAATATTGCGGACGGAAGGAATATCCACATGCAAGGAGATATTCTGCGGGACACATATATTGCTGCAAACCATGATATCCGCTTTAAGGTCAAGCGTCACAGGTTTCTGCGGGTCAATGATCCCGATCTCGAGCGGGAAGAGAACACTCTTTTCATAGCCAAAGCTATTAAATCCGGCCATTTCAAAACGCTCCGGTACCGGCCATAAAATTTTAACGTCTGTGATATTCGCAGACCCCTGCCAGTCAAAGCGCGGAGGCAGACCACCCTCGCCCGGCATACGCCAGTAAGCATGCCAGCCTTCGGCAAGCCGCAACTCAAAACCCGAGATCAGAATAGCAGAACTATCTTTTTGTTGCCCGCCTATCAGCAGGCGTGCCTGAAGGTAATCCGCCGAAGCCCAGGGGGTTTCCAGCGCCTGCGCATAAGGACAGGCCCCCGCGAAAATAACCAAAAAAACCAGATAGCTGAATAATTTCATAAAAGCCTGTCCCTCTCTCTTCTAAAATATGCTAATAGTATATAGTGTAAAACAGCAATGTTAAAGGTGGCTATGGGTCAAAGTGAAAAAGAAAACAGGGAAGGCGTAAAAAGCGTCCGCAAAAGCAGCGAAGCCGAAGGCTTTCTTGCCGGACGGTTGCTCCTTGCGATGCCCTCTATGGGGGATCAGCGCTTTTATAAAGCCGTGATTTATGTCTGTGCCCATGATGAAAGCGGCGCGATGGGGCTTGTCATCAACCATGAATTGCCCGGCGTTAACTTTAGCCAGTTATTTTCACAGCTTGATATTATTGTCGGCGAGAATAAGGCCGCCGCAACGCCTGTAATGAGCGGAGGCCCCGTGGAGACGGCGCGGGGATTTGTTCTGCATTCAAATGATTTCGAGCAGGAAGACACCATCAGGATTGATGATGATTTTAGTGTTACAGGCACAATTGATGCTTTAAAAGCCATTGCCGAAGGGCAGGCCCCCCAAAAAATGTTATTTATTCTTGGCTATGCCGGATGGGGCGCAGGACAGCTTGATGACGAAATCCAGCAAAATGCGTGGCTGGTTTCCGAACCGGATTCCGATCTGATTTTTATGGCCTCCCCTGAAGAAAAATGGAGCAAAGCCATCAAAAAACTCGGCATTGACCCCGGCATGCTCTCCGGCGCGGCCGGGCGAGCCTAGAAATGACCATACCGGATAAAAAACATAAAGGCCTCAAACGTATCTGGAACGCATTTTTTTATTCCGTGAACGGATTTAAAGCCTGCTATCGTACCGAAGAAGCCTTTAAACAGGAACTGGTACTCGCGCTTCTTCTTATTCCCCTTGGTCTTTATCTCGGAAATACTGCTATTGAGCGCCTTTTGCTCTGCGGCAGCCTTATCTTTGTTCTGCTGGTGGAGCTTCTGAATACAGGCATAGAACGCGCCATTGACCGTATTTCCTTTGAGAAACATGAACTGTCCAAAGAATCAAAAGATATGGGCAGCGCGGCTGTGTCACTGAGTATCCTGCTTTGTCTTTTTAGCTGGATCACGATTCTTTTCTTTTAAAATTAACTATAAAATTGTGTAAACTGGAATAATGAGCAAATTTACAATATATACTGTCCCCCATCCGGTTTTAAAGGAAATCGCAAAGCCTGTTGACCGTGTTGATGATACGCTCCGGAAGCAGATGGATGATATGCTGGAAACCATGTATGACGCGCCCGGTATTGGCCTTGCCGCCAATCAGGTTGGCTTGCTGAACCGCGTGTTGGTCATGGATCTGGAATGGCGGGAAGAACATGACAGGAAGAATCCCATCTTCATGGCCAATCCCGAAATTATCTGGGAATCCGGCGAAACGAGCTGTATGGAAGAAGGCTGCCTTTCTATTCCCGAACAGTTTGCAGAAGTCATACGCCCCGCCACCGTCAAGGTCAAATATCTTGATTATCACGGCAAGGAGGCACAGCTTGAAGCCGAAGGGTTGCTCTCCCATTGTGTCCAGCATGAAATTGATCATTTGAACGGCCTGCGCTTTATAGATCATCTTTCCAGTCTGAAACGGAATATGATGATCCGCCGTGTAAAAAAGCTGACAAAGGGGCTGGAAGTTTTATAAACACGCCAATCGGAAATAAAAATAACGCCAATGACTGAAAAAAAATTACGTATTGCCTTTATGGGGACACCGGATTTTGCTGTACCGGCACTCAAAGACCTGATTGGCAGCGGACATCCTATTGTTTGTGTCTATACACAACCGCCCCGTCCAAAGGGGCGCGGCTATCAGGTTATTCCCTCTCCCGTTCATGAAGTGGCGAGCACGCACGGGATTCCGGTTTTTACGCCACAATCCCTGAAAAAGGATTCGCTGGCGCAAGCGCAATTCCTTGCCCACGACCTTGATCTTGCCATTGTTGCCGCTTATGGCCTGATTTTGCCGCGTGTCATTCTGGAGGCACCGCGTCTGGGATGTCTGAATATCCATGCTTCGCTTTTACCCCGATGGCGCGGCGCGTCACCGATACAGCACGCCATCTGGAAAGGCGATCAGGAAACCGGCATCACCATTATGCAAATGGATGAAGGACTTGATACAGGCGCGATGCTGGCGCGAGAATCTGTCCCGATAAGACTACAGACAACCGCGCCAAGCCTTCATGATGAACTCTCTGCGCTGGGCGCGGGAATGATTGTCAATATTGTGAACCGTCTTGCTGGCGGAGAAAAAATAAAAGGAACTGCGCAGGATGACTCCAGATCTGTCTATGCCCCGCTTCTGACCAAAGAAAATGGCCATGTAGACTGGTCGCAAAATGCGCAGGAGATCGACAGACAGATCCGAGCCCTTCATCCATGGCCGGGCGTGTGGACAATCAATGGCGGGGGTAAACGTATAAAAATTATTGAGGCCGAACTTTCAAATAATAAAGTCACCAGTCCCCCGGGAATGATTCTCGATCATATCGGTCATATTGCCTGCGGTCAGGATACAGCCTTAAGACTGATAAAAATACAGCCAGAAAATGCAAAAATCATGGATGCTATTTCTGCGATTAACGGCGGCTACTTAAAACCGGAAATGATTCTCCTGTAATGCCTGTCTGCTCTAGCGTTTAATCAGAACCTGATAAAATGTAAAGTCACGGCCACTGGCGCCTGTATCCTGAAAACAACCCGCTTCAAGCCCATCCATATTATCAATCGTTTCCGAAGCGGCAAACGATCCCTGATAAGCCGTTACACTCATGCCATTACCATCCACAGGAATATTTCCGGAAATCCCCAGCAGGGCATTGATCTGGGCACAAAGTCCCTGTTTCAGATAAGCTTTATACATAATCAGTTCCGGGTTTGCCGAACGCAGCCCGGGAACAATATTCGTGCCCGAAAATTCCCATTCACTATAACGCGAATCAGCAGAATGCGCCGAATTAAGCCAGTCTGTACTTGGCCTCTTATAATAAGCGCCCCCGCCAGCGCTGCCAAAAACAAGACAATCCTGACAGGTTCCATTTGTATAGTCTGTGGCAGTCACCCCGTTTTCAAAACTGATATTATTTTCGCTGATTCCACGCAGGCGCATATTATCTATTTCCTGCGCAATTCCCGCGCTATAGCGCATGATATCACTGGCCTGAATACGATACTGTTCAATATTTCCGCTTTGCTCTGTCGTATCGCTCGACCGCGAGATCGTGACTGTGAGAACTGCCAGCAAAGCCACAGCCAGCAAGATAAACCACAGAACATTTCCCTGTTCATTCCGGCGATCCTGTTTCATCTTTTTTTCCATGCTTTTGATATTTTATTTCTTTTTTTATTGTACCTCATTTTTCGTGATCGTCATCGAATAAATCGGGTGTAATATGATAGGGCATTGATCGTGATGCACACCGTGACCGTATCAGGTCGCATTTTTTTCAGGAGATTCAGCCATGGCTGGTACAAAGAAAGAAACAAAACCTTCGAAAAAACCAACTAAGAAATAATCGTTTTTTCAGAAAATAATAATTCCAAATCCCGCAGATCTATCCGGTCTGCGGGATTTTTCTTTTAAGCCACGTCGTTCATCACCCCTGTACGGATTCTATACGGCATCATCTGGAATCAAGTATTTTTTATGAATGCGGTTATTTTCAAGGCTCAGGGCAATCTGTCCCTGCTTAAGTGCCAGCGCTTCTTTACCAAAAACATCATAACGCCAGCCTTTTAGTGCCGGAATATTAGCCTCGTCATCCATGACCAGTGCCTCCAGATCTCCGTTTCCGGCAATCAGTTTTGCTGCAACCTGATGCTCGCTGGCCTGAATTCGCAGCAGCATTTTCAGCATTTCCAGAACCGGAGTCATCTCGGAGGGGAAATATGGTTTTTTCTGTGGCTGCGGGCTTTGGCCAGCAGGAAGCTCCAGTCCTTTTCGTACAGCTTCCAGCATTTGTATACCATATTTTCCTCCAGCAAGATCCGCCGATATATTCCGGGAACTTTTCAGGTCTTTTTCGTTTGCAGGTTGATGGGTCGCGATATCAGCCAGTGTTTCATCGCGCAGGACACGGGCACGGGGAATATCGCGCCGTTGCGCCTCCCGTTCCCGCCAAGCCGCAATTTCTTTTAAAACCGCCATCGCTTTTGGTTTTGCCGATTTTATTTTTATCCGTTGCCATGCATCTTCCGGATGGTTCTCGTAGGTTGACGGAGAGCGCAATATTTCCATTTCCTCATAAACCCAGCCCGTTCGCCCACGATTTTCTAATTCAGCGGCAAGATGCAGATAGACATCGCGCAGATGAATTACATCATCCAGCGCATAGGACATCTGCTTGCCTGACAAAGGCCGGCGTGACCAGTCGGTAAATTGCGCCCCCTTGTCAATTCCGACCCCGCAGATATCCTGCACAATATTGTTATAGCCAATCTGGTCGCCATAGCCACAGACCATGGCGGCCACCTGCGTATCAAAAATCGGATGGGGGATTTTGCCGCTCAGATGATAAAAAATCTCCAGATCCTGCCGTGCCGCATGAAAAACCTTCAGTATTTTCTCATTTTCCACAAGATCAACCAAAGGTTGCAAATCAAGCGTTTCCACGAGCGGATCAACGGCCACAGCGTCAACGCCCGGCCCTGCAAGCTGCACAAGACAAAGCTTCGGGTAATAGGTTTTATCCCGCAAGAATTCGGTATCAATTGTTAAAAACGGCTGAGCCGCCAATGTTTTGCATAGGGCTGCAAGATCATCTGTTTTGGTAATCATACTCATAGAACAGGAATTTAGCGGTTTCTGTTCTAGAATGCCAAGTAATTCTTGACGAATCACACCAAAAATGACCATTTATCCTTTTGACGTATCGTGAAATAAAAAGGAAATAACATGCACCCCTATCGCTCGCACCATTGCGGAGAATTAGATAAATCCCACATCGGAGAGACCATCCGCCTGTCAGGCTGGGTTCATCGCAAGCGTGATCATGGCGGCGTGTTGTTCATAGATTTACGCGACACGCATGGCGTTACGCAATGCGTGATTGATATGGATTCTGCCTTACTGGGAGAGGCGGAAAAATGGCGGCCTGAATCGGTCATTACCATTACGGGACGGGTTAAA
>PFTR01000146.1:12390-22816 GCA_002789675.1 Alphaproteobacteria bacterium CG_4_9_14_3_um_filter_47_13
TACAGGTTGCCGATCCCGATCAGGCGGGCGAGGATATCCGTCTGAAATACCGCTATCTTGATTTACGCCGTGACGGGATGCACCGTCGCATCCGTTTACGTAATAATGTCATTGCCGGTTTGCGCCGCCGGATGTGGGATCAGGGATTTCAGGAATTTAATACACCAATCATGACGGCGAGCAGCCCGGAAGGGGCGCGGGATTATCTTGTGCCGAGCCGTCTGCATCCCGGAAAATTTTATGCCCTGCCGCAAGCACCACAGCAGTTCAAGCAATTACTAATGGTCTCCGGCTTTGACAAATATTTCCAGATTGCGCCGTGCTTCCGTGATGAAGATGGCCGCGCCGACCGTCTGGCCGAGTTTTACCAGCTTGATATCGAGATGAGCTTTGTCACACAGGAAAATGTTTTTGCGACAATGGAACCGGTCATTGGCAGCCTTTTTGAGGAATTTTCTGACTGGACAGGCGTTGAACATAGTGTAACCCCCGCCCCGTGGCCGCATATCAGCTGGAATGAGGCCATGCTTAAATATGGGTCTGACAAGCCGGATCTTCGGAATCCGCTTGAAATTGTTGATGTCACTTCCATCTTTGCGCGGGAAGATGTCAGCTTCAATGCCTTTAAATCCATCATTGCCAAAGACGGTGTTGTCCGCGCTATTCGCGCCCCCGGGGTTGGAGATAAACCACGCAGTTTCTTTGATAAACTCAATGACTGGGCGCGGGGTGAAGGGGCGCCGGGGCTTGGTTACATTCTTATTGAAAATGGACAGGGCAAAGGTCCGATTGCCAAATTTATTCCGCCGGAAGCGACGAACGAACTAATAGAGCTGGCTGGTCTTGAAAATGGCGATGCCATCTTTTTCGTTTGTGACAAGGCCCATAGTGCCGCCCGTTTTGCCGGAAAAGCCCGTGATAAAATCTGTGATGATATGGGCATACGCGAAACAGGCACTTATAAATTCTGCTGGATTGTCGATTTCCCGATGTATGAACGGGACGAACAGACCGGAAAAGTCGATTTTTCACACAACCCCTTTTCAATGCCGCAAGGCGGGATGGATGATCTCCTTCACAAAAATCCGGAAACAATTATGGCATTCCAGTATGATGCCGTTTGTAATGGCCATGAACTCTGCTCCGGCGCGATCCGGAATCACCGTGCCGATATCATGGAAAAAGCGTTTGCCATTGCCGGCTATGACAAGGCTGTTCTGGAGAAAAAATTTGGCGGGATGCTCAATGCTTTCCGTTACGGCGCCCCTCCGCACGGGGGCTGTGCCTTCGGAATTGACAGGATTGTCATGATTCTGGCGAACGAACCGAATTTGCGTGAGATCTATGCTTTTGTCATGAATGGTGCTTACGAAGACCCGATGATGGGTTCTCCCAGCGAAGCCTCCCCCGAACAGCTCAAGGATCTGCACCTGAAAACAGTCATGCCGATGAAGGTTTCAGAAGACACCAAAAAGCGCGCCTAGGAATCTCCAATCATCTATTTCCCGGAGATTCTAAAAAATATGAACCGGGATTGAGGGGCTGGAAATATTGTAAATATGGTGGATTCACAAATGAAAACGGCAGACCTCATTTACGAATATACTCTGAAAGGCGCAACATGGCTTGCCAGACCCGCCATAGTATTTTACACACTCCCGTTTTTAATGCTATTGCTGGTTTGCGGCACGGTGGCGCAGCGTTATATGGGGCTGTATGATGCACAAAAAATGTTTTTCTCTTCCTTTATCCTCTGGACGGGCTTCGTGCCGCTTCCCGGAGGCTATAGCCTGATTGCGGTGATCAGTCTCTGTCTGCTGGTCAAATTCCTGTTTTTTAGCCAATGGAAATTAAAAAAAGCCGGAATAAACCTGACCCATCTGGGCATACTCGTTCTTTTATGTGGCGGACTTTTAACGGCGCTACAGGCCGAAGAAGGGTATGTTGTTATTCCCGAAAAGGGTCGCACCACAAGCATTTCAGATTATCACCAGCGCGAGCTCCTTATTCTTAAAAACGGAATAATCCATACGCGCATTCCTCATCAGAACATTGTTTCCGGTATGGATTTTCAGTTCGAGGGACTTCCTTTTGCCCTTAAAGTCCGCAATCACTGCCGGAATTGCCGGATTTTCAAGCGCGAAGAGGCACAGGAAAATTACGGATTGCCCTTTCTCGGTATGGGGAAATTCATGGCTCTGGAAGCGCAAGCCCCTGAAAAAGAGGACGAGGCCAATCTTTATGGCGCCACACTGACCATCACAGGAGCAGGAGAAGAATTTGACGGCGCTTATGTTATCTTTGAAGCGATGCCAAAACCGATTACGATTGAAAAAGAAGGCATCCGTTACGAAATCATCTACGACAAGGAACAGAGAAGCCTGCCTTTTACACTTGAACTTGTGGATTTTCAAAAAAGTGTTCATCCGGGGACAGAAACACCAAGCCATTATCATTCGGATATTATGGTCGAGGATAATTCTATCCGCTGGCCGGTACGGATCGAGATGAACAAACCTTTACGATATAAAGGTTATACGTTGTTTCAATCCTCTTTTGCCCGGAACCGGGATGAAACCGTCACAATTTTAAGTGCCGTTAAAAATAAAGGCTGGCTTTTCCCCTATATTGGCGTTGCGATTATAACGATCGGTCTTTTTCTTCACGTCATTCTTATGAGTACCGGACGGCGGCAGCGCCCATGAGAAATATTATTTTCCTTGTTTTGTGTTTCCTGTTTCTCGTTTCCATCCCTGTTTCCGGTAATGCGAATGATAACAATCTGTCAGTGGACGAGTTTAGAAAAATTCCGATCCTGCATGAAGGCCGGATGAAACCACTCGAAAGCTTTGCTATTTTACTGCTTGATGATATTTCCGGACAGCATCAGGATAAAGATGCCTCCGCATGGCTTGCCGAAACACTGTTTAATCCGCAATATGCGGTCACACGTCCTGTTTTTCAAATTATGAACCCCGATTTACGGACGCGCTTTAATCTTCCTTCCCGGAAAAGTAAACTCTATAGCCTTGAAGAGCTTTCGCCGTATCTGGTTCAGACCCATGAACAGGCGTTATCATTAGCCTCCCGCAATGGGCAAACCTTGACAAAAGAGCAAGAAGCTCTGGTGCGGCTCCATAATGATGCCCTCACTTATAGCCAGCTCTTACATGCCATGACTCCTTTTTTACCGATGCAGCTTGTTATTCCCGAGATGCTGGGGATTAAAAGCGGTATTTATTCTGATATGCCGACATGGCAGGAAGTCAAAAAGAAAGACCGTGTTTTAGCAGAAACATTACAGCGTCTTGTAAAAAGAAAAGGCGAAGATTTCACACATTATACGGAAGAAGAAAAAAATCTGGCCATTCTCGGTTTTGAATTCGGACAATTGCAACAGGCGGGCGCACAGAATACTTTACTGCGCATCATACCGCCGCAATGGGAAAAACCGGAATGGCTTTCCCCGTGGGCTTTGCTGGAACAAGGGCAGGGAAGCCCGCAAAGTAATAAACTTTTGAACCTATGGCAGGATATGGCCAGATCATGGCGCAAGAATGATGCGGCTGGCTGGAATGACTCTGCCGCACAGGCTTATAAAGTATCCCTTTCGCAAAGTCATAATAAAAATCTTGCCCAGCGCCTGACAGGAGAGCTTGTTTATAATGCGCTTAGTCCTTTCAAACTGGCAATTTTTCTCTATGGGTTTTCTGCCCTGCTGGCCGCAGCGTTTTTCTGGAGCATAAAGCCCACTTTATACAAAGTGTCTATGATCGCAGCAATAACAGGAACTCTAGCGCAATGTTCAGGGATTATTCTCCGGATTTTTATATTACAGCGCCCGCCCGTCGGCTCGCTTTATGAATCACTTTTATTTGTCAGTCTGGTTATTATGATTTGCGCGCTTATTATCGAGCTCAGACGCCGTGATGGAACAGCACTGATAAGCGGCACAGTATCCAGTCTGCTGATTCTTTTTATCGCCCCGGTTGTTGCACCAGACGGAGATGATTTGCAAATGCTTGTGGCTGTCCTGAATACCGGTTTCTGGCTGGCGACACATGTGATCTGTATTACAGCAGGCTATGGCGTTTGCGTGATTACAGCCATGCTTGCCCATCTTTATCTTTTTAAAAAGGGTCATAAACCGGATGATTCTTCAAATGGTATTGTGCGGTCTATTTATATTACATCGCTGGTCGCACTGCTTTTGACGGCTGTGGGAACGGTTCTGGGCGGCATATGGGCTGACCAGTCATGGGGGCGTTTCTGGGGATGGGACCCAAAGGAAAATGGCGCGTTACTCATTGTCTTATGGCTGATCTGGGCGCATCACGGCAGGATTGGCGGGCATTTGCCGCCTTTATTATTTAATGCCGCACTGGCCTTTCTGAATGTGATTGTGGCGCTGGCATGGTTCGGGGTTAATCTCTTAAGTGTCGGGCTGCATTCCTATGGCTTTATCAGCGGTATTGCCACCGGACTGGCTGTATTTTGTGGAGGAGAAACATTATTGATCTATGGTCTCTGGCTTCGCGCCAGCAAGAGACAAAAAACAAAGAGGGCAGAAATCATATGAAACTGAATATACTCATTCTTGTTGTGATCATTCTTCTTGGCGTTGCCTTGAACCAGACTATCGATTTTTCAGGAAAACCACAGAAGAACGCTGTGCCCATTGCAAACACAGACACCATAAAAAGCCGCACAGGAATTTTACCGGATTTTTCCATGACGGCGCTTGATGGAAAACAATACCAGTCCAGAGATTTTTCCGGAAAAATGCTTTTGATTAATTTCTGGGCCTCATGGTGCATACCCTGTCTTATAGAGTTTCCTCTACTTCTTGAACTGGCAAGGCTCTATCCTGATGATCTTGTGCTTCTTGCGATTTCAAGCGATCTTGATGAAAGTGCGATCAGGCGTTTTACAGGAAAACTTGACCGGAAGAATGCAAACATACTTGCGCAGGATAATGTTCTGATTATTCACGATAAGGAAAGCCGAATTACATTCGATATTTTCAAGACATCCCTGCTACCGGAAACCATCACCGTCAACCGTCAACAGGAAATGATTCACAAAATCGTCGGTGCCGACTGGACAGTTGAAGAAATAAAGACCCTTCTCGAACAATAGACTCAGTATTCCCCGAACATCAGAATTTCTGCTTTCATAAGCTGTTTCATCGCATGGAATGCCCAGTCATCACGAGCCTGAGAAATATTGCGCACAAGAACCTCGGAAAACCCTGCGCCAACCATATTAACCTGTTCACGGGCTGTTGGCAGTTGCGAGCAAAAAAACAAGCCATTAACAATTTTCAAACCATGACGCGGTGCGTTCATCAGCAGGCGGTTCACGGGTTCCTGCATAAAGCTGTATTTGCCTTCGGGATGCGTAATCTCTTCAATATCCGTGTCCATTCGATACCCGATTGCCGGATGGGCACGAGCCGTAAGTCCGAAAATATCTCCGCGCTTATTTTTAGCAAGAGCCACGGCAAATTTACGTCCTTTATGTGTTTCCAATTTAAGCGCTATAAGAGCGCGAAAAACATCTTCATTGGCACCGGAAACCCGCTCGATCTCTACCGGACTGTCTTCCGGCGGTGTAAAGCTCTCCGGAATCTCGATAATGGGAGAAAGTTTTTTTTCCTTACGGTTTAGCTCGTAAACATTAATTCCGGCGCGTTCGCATATCTGCATCGACATATTGGTAAAATGCGTGCCGCGCCGTTCGGCAAAATCCTTGTTAAATCCCTTATGGTCGATATAGATAGTCCTGATTCCGGCCTCTGCGATATTCTTGGCGCAATTGGGGCAAAAAGGATCGGTTACACAGAGACTTGCGCCATATGTGTAGGGCGCAGCCAGAATTGCGGCCGTTTCGGCATGGATGGTACCGCTGCTATTACCAATTTTTTTATCAAGACCGATGGTCTTTTTAATGGCTTCCGGCCAGAAATTCGTCTTTGAAAGACTATAAGGATGACGCTCTTTATCCGTCCCGAAAATTGTCGCGGCAATTTTATTAAGCGGATGCAGACTTGACCCCACAATCACAACAGCTTTTTGCATTTCATCAAAAGAGGAAAAATTCATGAAGGGGTTTTATGAAACAACATTCCGGGGGTTGCCCTCCATATCAAGTTGCAGAGCCTGAGAGAGCTTGAGCAGAATCTGATGCTCTGCGCCGCTGATATTCAAAAGAGCTTCAAGACTGGGTAACTGCTCCTGTTTTAAACGGGCCATAAAACAGTGCCAGTAATGTTTTGCATACATGATGTATTTTTCCGGTAAGGGTTGTTCCTCCTCGTTGAATTCACGATACGCCATGGCAACGGCTGTGGCAATTTCCATCAAAGCCTGACGGAAAGAAAGAATATCTTTTGAATCCATTCGTTCCTCCAGAATAACAATCGCCTGATGACATTGTTGCGGAACAGTATCCAGATTCCGGCTCCATTCTTCCCATAGATTTTTATTAGACAGTGTCTCTTTCATGAGCTCTTCGATAAATTCTGATTTCAGAAAATCTTCCGAATAGCCAATAATCAGGTTCTCCAGAGTTTTTAACTCTGCTTCCTGTGATTCATCACCGCCGCTTTCATCACTCTCGCTGACCCATAAACCGGCACGATAGGGCAAAGAGGTGAGAAGCTCGCGCTGATCTGTTGTAAATTTATCCAGATAAGACAAGGGATTCCTTCCTTTTAATCATTCTATTTTATCGTAAATATTTATTTTTTACACATAAATTTTCGTATCTAATTTCCTGAATTTATTGATTTTCATATTAATCAGGCGACCAGTGCGTAAAGTGCCACTGCCGCCGCATTTGACACATTAAGGCTGGCAATAGCCCCTTGCGTTGGTAAACGGACAAGATGATCGCAATGCTCACGGACTTTAGGACGCAGACCTGTCCCTTCCGCACCAAGCACCAGCACGATCTTGCCCTCTTTTTTAATATGACTGATGGACTGATCACCGCGCTCATCCAGACCCATCGCAAAAAATCCGTTTTCTTTCAGAAGATCCAGCGTATCAGACAAATTGATTTCATAGGCAACAGAAATATGTTCCACCGCGCCACTCGCCGTTTTGGCCAGAGTTCCTGTCAGTTCCGGCGAATATTTGCGCTGCATGATGACTCCTGCCGCGCCAAAGGCACTGGCCGAACGTAAAATAGCGCCGACATTATGCGGATCCGTTACCTGATCAAGCATGAGGATGATTGTATTTTCTATGTTTTTTGTCTTGATTATCAGATCCTGAATAAAAACTTCCGGCAAAGGCTCGGTATGAAGCGCGATTCCCTGATGCACCGCACCGGGCGGTAAAAGCCGATCCAGCTCTTTTTTCTCGATCACGGACGGCGGTGTTTTCCGTAAAGACAAAATATCTTTAAAAGCACCCAAGGCGTCTTCTGTGATATAAAGCCCCCGCACTGTCCTGTCCTGATTAAGCCAGGCTTCGCGCACAGCATGGGTTCCCCACAGATTTGCAGCAATCCTGCGCTTTTTTTCAGGGGTATATTGCCGCTTCTTATCCGAATTTTTATAAGGTTGTTTATACTTTTTCATGACCTATCATAAATCATATATTGACAGACAAGGCAAAAACCTTTTTCTTCTAGCCTGACTTATCATTTCTGCTGGAGGGGTGGTCGAGTGGTTAATGGCATCGGACTGTAAATCCGACCTCTTATGAGTACGCAGGTTCAAATCCTGCCCCCTCCACCATTTATTTTACAACCCGCCCCGATTGGCGGGTTTTTCTTTGCGCAAAAGGCCAGTTTTTACGCCTTTCCCATAGGTTCTTTGAGCACTGTTAGAGTGCAAAACCGCCGGAAATCTCTCTCAATTCTCACATTCTCTTACGGCTTTGAGCACGAAACGAATTTTCAGTGCTCAAGGTAACGCCTTGTTATAGAACGATTTTCAAAAATGTAATTTTGCATCCTGTAAATGGTTGGCTTCATAGCACTTTTCGAACTTCTCAAATTTTTTTCTCATCGCATCGTCGTTTTTAAAGGCGTTCGCATACCAGCCTTATGAGGAACAATTCATAAGGAGTAAAATATCATGCGAACCAGCACACAAAACCCTGCCGATATGAGCAGTGAACAACGCATAGCAGAAATCGCAACCATTCTGGCCAGGGGGCTGTCCCGATCCAAAAACAATCAACAAAAACAAGGTGTTGAGAGAAGTTCGACTGGACTTCCAAGTGCTTCGAAGCATTCATGTTCTCACACAAAAGCTCTGAAATAAGTGAGTACATAAGATGGAAATTAATATGCTGAAAGAATATGCGGCTCTTGAGGAGATGAGCGTTAAAGAGCTTCTAGGGACGTGGCCGCGCTATTTTGATAATCCCCCTAAGAACAGAACAAACAAAAAATATCTGGTGAGCGAATTGATTTACCGGATACAGGAGCTGGCTTATGGCGGATTGACCAAATCAACGATTGATCGGCTGGAAGCGCTGGCGGAAAGCAAAAACCTGAACAAACAGATATATGAAAGCACCCGCCTTGCCATTGGCACAAAACTGGTGCGTGAGGTTAAAGGTGTCGAACATCATGTCACTGTTTTAGAGGATGGTTATGAATATCAAGGCGTAAAATACAAAAGCCTCTCTGGTGCCGCCTTTGCCATTACAAGAACGCGCTGGAACGGGAATGCCTTCTTTGGTCTTGGCAGTTCCCGACACCATCAAAAATCAAGGAGGCATAATTAATGACAGAAAAAAAGATTCTGCGCTGCGCGGTCTATACGCGAAAATCCACTGAAGAAGGTCTGGACATGGAATACAACACGCTGGATGCTCAGCGCGAGGCCGGGGAGAAATATATCGAAGCCATGCGCCATGAGGGCTGGCGGATCATGCCGGAGCAATACGATGATGGTGGGTACTCCGGTGGGAATATGGATCGTCCAGGCCTACAAAAACTCATGGCCGATATTGAGGCTGGCCGCGTTGATGTCGTGGTGGTTTACAAAATTGATCGCCTTTCACGCTCGTTGGCTGATTTTGCGAAGATGGTAGAGATTTTTGATAAGCACGACACCAGCTTTGTATCTGTGACCCAGCATTTTAACACCAAAGATTCCATGGGGCGGTTGACACTGAATATCTTGCTGAGCTTTGCCCAATTCGAGCGCGAAGTCACGGGCGAACGTATCCGCGATAAATTTGCAGCATCGAAGAAAAAAGGCATGTGGATGGGCGGGCCGCCGCCGCTGGGCTATGATGTGGTTGAGCGCAAGCTTCTAACCAACGCCAAAGAAGCCCCGCAGGTCAAATATATCTTTGAGCGTTTTGTTGCGCTGGGTTCATTATCATTGTTGGCTAATGAGCTGAACACCAAAGGGCATAAGACAAAATCATACATAAGCCAGACAGGTAAACATCAGGGCGGAAAAGCTTTTAGCCTGCAAGCTTTGCGCACCATTTTGAACAACCGTCTGTATCTGGCAGAAGTCCATCATAAAGGCAAATATTATCCCGGTCAGCACCAGGCTCTCATTGAGAAAGATTTATTTGATAAGGCGCAGAGTATTTTTGCAGAGAATGCAGGTGTTAAACGCAAACGCACCTATGCTGCAAAATCAGATGCCTTGCTGAAAGGGATTATTGTTTGCGGTGGTTGCGAAAGCGCCATGTCGCCAACCTACACACGCAAAAAAAACAAGCAATATCGCTATTACATCACAAATTCTTACCGTCAACACACATGTGGAGAATGCCCTGTCAGCCGCATCCCTGCCGGGGAAATAGAGGAAATTATCAAAGGTCAGCTCAGAGCTGTTTTTGCATCCCCGCAAATACTGGTCGAAATATGGCGAAAGATGCGAAAAGAGGACAGGAATTTTCAAGAGCATGACATGCATGAGGCGCTTCAGAAGCTGGGATCCTTCTGGGATCACCTTTTTCCAGCTGAACAAAAACGCATTACGCAGCTACTGATAGAGCGTGTGGTCATAAAATCACATGGTGTTGATATTGAATACCGCGCAAGCGGCCTTGAAAATATCGTGCATGAGCTTCAGAAAACGATCAATAACAACGCAAAAGAAATGGCCGCATAAATTGGATGTAAACGTGCAAAAAGCAAACCAGAAAATTATTGTTCATGTCCCCATAAACTTAAGAAAATGGGGTGGAAAGAAAGTCGTGGTCGGCCCTGTTGGTCAAGATTTGCGGAGGCTGGATCTTCATATTCGCAAAGATGAGAAATTGCTCAAGGCGCTGGGGCGTGCTTATAAATGGCAAACATGGATTGAGACAGGCAAATGCAATAATGCCCAGGAAATCAGTGAAATTGAAAATATAAACAGAGGTGGTCCTACTTTGTTGGACAGGTTGGCGGCGTTTTTAAGGTGGAATCCCGTTTCAACAATTATGCCGCCATTGCG
>PFTR01000140.1 GCA_002789675.1 Alphaproteobacteria bacterium CG_4_9_14_3_um_filter_47_13
CTATGAAAAAAGCAGACGAGAAAGACGGGTATGATCTGGAAGCCTGTATACTTGTCAGAGAGTCTTTGATTAAAGTTACGGTAACAGTTTCTAAAATTGGGAAACCCGTCCTGTCAAATGAAAAACTTCTTATGGATGATCTTCCCGTTCTGGATAATATTTTTGGACAATAGCGCACAAAATTTATTGCAATAGAATTGATCTGTAGATCGCCTTATAATTCATAAATGAATTCAGGCGCTGACGGTCTCTTGATATTTATAAATTTAGCTATAAATTTTTTTATCACTAAAAGTGATCCCCATAACATTTTTTCTATAAATCTTTAAAAGAAGTATATTAAAAACATTTTTAGTTTGCTTCTTAAGACAATATTATATTAATTATAACTAATATTGTAAGTGTTCTTTTTCCTAATATGGTTAAAGATTGTTGAAATTATAAAAAATCGAGAGTTAAAAATATAAAATGGGCAAAAAGCAAAAAAATCATATTCCTTTTTATGAAGAAGAGAAACTGGCTCTTTTTATTGATGGATCTAATCTTTATGCCTCTGCCCGGGCGCTGGGCTTTGATATTGATTATAAACTCTTACTTCAGTGGGCAGCATCAAAAGGACGGCTTGTCAGGGCATTTTATTATACAGCCCTGATCGAGGATCAGGAATATTCACCGATCCGTCCGCTGGTGGACTGGCTGGACTATAATGGCTATACGATGGTAACCAAACCGACAAAAGAATTTGTTGAT
Organism: Alphaproteobacteria bacterium CG_4_9_14_3_um_filter_47_13; assembly: GCA_002789675.1. Classification (GTDB taxonomy): domain Bacteria; phylum Pseudomonadota; class Alphaproteobacteria; order Micavibrionales; family Micavibrionaceae; genus UM-FILTER-47-13. Next base: position 751 of record PFTR01000140.1, read on the forward strand.
GCGCAGGGTCGTCGTAAAATAAAAGGAAATATGGATATAGAGCTTGCCATTGATATGATGGAACTGGCGGAACATGTTGACCATATCATGCTATTTTCCGGCGACGGGGATTTTCGTAAACTGGTTGAGGCTGTTCAGCGTAAAGGCGTACGTGTCACCGTTGTCAGTACAGTAAAATCATCGCCTCCGATGGTGGCGGATGAATTACGCCGTCAGGCAGATCATTTTCTGGAACTGGAATATTTTGCCGGAGAAATTCTTCGTGAAAATGCAGATCACGTGCAAAATTCTGACTCTGATTATGAGGATTTCCAGCCTGAAATTGTAAATGCATAAATGTCACATCAGACGGTCTACAATTTAATGATATGGATTTTTTCTATAGAATGAATTAATTATATAGAATGGATTTTCCCTCTGAAAATTGTCCTTTGTGCCCTCGACTGGCAAATTTTCGTGAACAGAACCGTAAGGCTTTTCCCGGAAAATTTAATGCGCCTGTGCCGTCTTTCGGATCCGGAGATGCTGAATTTCTGATTGTCGGACTTGCGCCCGGTTTGCGGGGGGCCAATTTTTCCGGCAGACCCTTTACCGGTGATTATGCGGGCGATTTACTCTATGCCACGCTTTTAAAATATGGTTTTGCGCAAGGTGTTTATGACGCCCGAAACGATGATGGTTTCAGTCTTGTAAATTGCCGTATTACCAATGCTGTACGATGCGTACCCCCGGAAAATAAACCGGTTATGACAGAAATAAGACAATGCCAGAATTTTCTGGAAAATGAACTGCGTTTTCTTCCTAATCTCAAGATTATTCTGGCGCTGGGGAAAATCGCTTATGATTCCGTTCTACGCGCTCACCATCAAAAAATATCGGATTTTAAATTCAGGCACGGCGGGATCAATAATTTGCAGAATGGTACAATATTGGTCGCAAGTTATCATTGCTCGCGATATAATACCAACACAGGCCGTTTAACAGAATCCATGTTCCATGATGTTTTTGATTTTATCCGCTCTAAAATCAGGCTGTAATTCCGGTTTCTTTGTTCTTTTTTGTGGTTTAAAAGAAAAAGTATGACAAACAAATCTTTAAAAAAACTCAGGATTGGAACACGCGGCTCGAAACTTGCGCTGGTGCAGGTTGATATGGTCTCGGCCCTGCTGAGGCAGCATAGACCCGATCTTCACATTGAAATTATTAAAATCCTGACATCCGGTGACTGGAAACCCGCAGATGGCGAAACGCGTCTTTCAGAAACAGAAGGTGGCAAGGGACAGTTTTCAAAGGAAATCGAGCAGGCGCTACTGGATGGAGACATTGACTGCGGTGTCCATTCGATGAAAGATATGGAATCTTTCTTACCCGAGGGACTGGCGCTGGATCATATGTTGCCCCGTGAAGATGCGCGGGATGCTTTTCTTTCCAATGCATACAGGAATATCAGGGACATGCCGTCCGGTGCTGTAATCGGGACATCAAGTGTCCGGCGACAGGCTGTTATACTGGAAAAACGCCCTGATCTTGTGCTTGTTCCCTTGCGCGGGAATGTTCCTACGCGCATCGAAAAATTACGATCCGGAAAAGTTGATGCTACTTTACTGGCTTTGGCCGGGCTCAGGCGTTTGGGGCTGGAACATGAAATAGCCTCGATTATCGAGATCGAGGATATGCTCCCTGCGGCGGGACAGGGCGCGGTAGGGATCCAGACACGAACCGGTGATCTGGAAACGCGGCATTTATTAAACCGGATTCATTGTGTCACTACGGGTTTGTGTGTGAAGGCCGAGCGCGCCGCACTGGCGGTTCTTGACGGATCCTGTCATACGCCTATCGGCGCTTATGCGACACTGGCCGATGATAGAATGCACTTGCGTGTGATTGTGTATTCTCCGGACGGAAAACAGAAATACGAAGAATCCGCCACAAGGGATGTAAGGAATCCAGAACAGGCCGAAAATTTGGGTCATAAAATTGGCCGTGTTTTAAAAAAGCGTGTTGACCCTGAAATCATCCGCTGAATGAGTGACTTTTTACGATATGTCCTGATTACGCGGCCTTATGAAGAATCGCAGGACATTGCGCAGGAAGTCGCAATGCAGGGATTTTTACCACTCATTGCGCCGGTACTGGAAATTGTCCCTGTCCCTTTTGTCTTGCCGGATGACTGTCAAAGGCTGGTTTTCACCAGTGCCAATGCCGTGCGTATGGCCGCCGCGTCACTTCAAAGCCGCCAGCAAATGCTTTACTGTGTAGGATCCCATACGGCACAAATAGCCCGGGCATGTGGCTGGAAAACGATCAAAAAAGCGGAGGGTAATATGGCCGCCCTGAATAGATTGCTGGCGTCTGAAAAACCGGAGTCCGGTGCTTCTTTTGTCCATTTATCCGGCGCGGATATTGCAGCGCCTGTCAAGATTGCAGGAAAGCACGTGAGAAGGATTGTTGTTTATAAAGCCATATCTTCCGAAAAACTGGATGAGGCTGTCTGGCATATACTGGAAACCGGAAAGATGTATGCAGCCCTGTTTTTTTCGTCACGCTCCGCCGCCGCGTTTGTGACACTGGCAGAGCGCAGAGGCTGTACGCATACAGTGATGGCAACAAAAGCCTTGTGTCTTGCAGATTCAATGGTAAAGTCTATCTCAGGGCTGCCGTGGAGAAGCGTACAGGTTGCAGAAACCCCCGACCGCAAATCCCTGCTAGCGCTCTTGTAATACCAATTTGCAATCATTAAATGATTACAAATTGGAGGGTTGCGACTGCAATCCCGCGCGAGAGCGCGAAGCCTGCGTGGCGTTTGAACGCTTTTGCCATCGAATGATGGCAAAACGGTATAATATAGAGAATGATAGAATACAGGATGGATTTATGACCGATAAACACGGACAGGCGCAGGGTTCTATAGAAAATGCAGAAGAAATTATTGAACGCTTCGGCGGTATTCGTCCGATGGCGAATAAAATGAAAGTTCCTGTGACAACGATACAGGGCTGGAAAAAACGTAATATAATACCCGGAAACAGACGGGCGCAGATTCTTGAGGCCGCAAAGAAAAATCATGTCAGCCTGTCCGGGCTGGTGGAAAATAATGCCGTGAATGAAAATACAGCAGCGGCTCCCGATAAAAAACAATCTGTGGCAGGAGAACATAATGCTTTCTCGCAAGATGGGGATCGTGTTGCCATCGCAAAAAAACTGGATGATGCGGCGACAAAAGAGGCTGCTTTTTATAATCAGGATATGCTGAGGGATATGGAGCGCGCCCAGTCTGTAAACTTTAATAAAAGCATGTGGTTCACAGTCGGTTTTGTGACTTTTGTTGTGCTTTTATCCGTCTTGCTTTTATGGCCCGAAAAAAAGCAGCTTGACCGTAACAGCCATAATATTGCGCAGTTACAGGAAGATATGTCCGGCGTTCAGAAAAAACAGTCCTTTTTGAGCAATCTTGTTCCCGGGGATCTTGACCAGCGCGTTGCCAGGCTTCAGGAGCAGGCCAGAACAATAGAGCAGACGGTTACAGCTCTGGGCTCGCAGGTTGATGTGATTGCCAGAGAGACTCTGGAGCCGGATCAGTCTATGGCAACGAGAATCCGGACTCTGGAAGACCATGCAACAAAACTGGGCGCGCCGGTTCAGCTCGTCGATATGCTTCGCAGGGTTGCGATTATGCAGGAATCGCTTGAAGGGCAGTCACAGCTCTCCGGAGGGATTGTAAAACTGAATGCCCTGTTGCAGGGCATGCAACAGGATGGTGAAAATGAAGAAACAATTGAAATGGCATTGATGCAGGCGCAACAGGAGGATTCTTCTCTCGGGCAGGCTTTGCAGGGTGTTGCGCCGCAGGATATGAAGGCCGCTGTCATGTTACTCGGACTGACGCAGTTTCGTCATTCTTTGAATCGCAGCGCGCCCTTTGAAGAAGATCTTGTTCTCATGCAAAATCTGCCGGGTATGGATGATCCGGAACTGCAATCCGCTATTTCAAAGCTTGCACCGAAAGCGGCAAGCGGTCTGCTGACCCCGGAAGGTTTGAAAAATGAATTTAAAGGGCTTGCCGGAGATATTGTTGTGTCTTCTCTTAAAGGCGAGGATATTGCGATTAAGGAGAAAGCCAGAGCGCGGTTCAATGAATTACTTTCGGTTGAGAAAGAGGGTGAGTTATTAACCGGAACGGAAACACAGATAAAAGTCGCCCGGGCGCAAAAATTACTGGATGAAGGAAATATTCAGGGTGCTATCATCGAATTACAGGGGCTTGAAGGCGAGGCTGCACAGACAGCGCAGCCCTTTATAGAGAATGCACAATTCACCATGCTTGCAGAGAAATTGCAGGGTATGTTTGCTGACCGTGTTATAATGAATATCGGGCAATCTGCCTCAACAGGCAGTGTTGGTACAAGCCAGCTTATCGGCGAAATTAAAAAGCTTGCTCCTCACAGACGGATTTTTAAAGATGAAGAATCCGGCCTGATTATACTGGAACCCGTAACCGGACTTTCTCCTTAGGGCTCTTCAACCATTGAAGTTGACGGGAAACAGGGCGCGAGGAATGATGCGCGCTCTATATATCAAGCAGAAGCCTTTGAGGATCTTCAAGTGCTTCCTTGATACGGACGAGAAACGTCACAGCATCACGCCCGTCAATAACGCGGTGGTCATAGCTCAGCGCCAGATACATCATAGGTCTGGCAGCAATAGAACCATCCGGCATGACCATGGGGCGCTGCTGGATTTTATGCATTCCGAGAATACCGGACTGCGGCGCATTTAAAATCGGGGTCGAGACCAGCGATCCGAAAACACCCCCGTTGGTAATGGTAAATGTACCGCCTGTCATGTCTTCCAGTTCGATTTTACCATCCCGCGCTTTAACGCCCATTTCCATGATATCTTTTTCAATTTGCGCCATAGATTTGGTATCACAGTCGCGAATGACCGGAACCACCAGCCCCTGCGGGGTGCTGACCGCCATGCCGATATCATAATAATTCTTATAAATAATATCATCGCCATCAATTTCCGCGTTTACAGCCGGAATCTCTTTCAGGGCGTTAATGGCCGCCTTTGTAAAAAAAGACATAAAACCGAGCTTGACCCCGTGCTTTTTCTCAAACACATCCTTGTAGGCATTGCGTAAATCCATAATAGCGCCCATATCAACTTCGTTAAAAGTTGTTAAAATAGCGGCTGTATTCTGTGCTTCTTTCAAACGCTGGGCAATTCGCTGCCGCAGCCTTGTCATGCGGACGCGCTGCTCTCTTTCTTCTGTGGCTCGCGGTTCTTCTTTCTGTTCCCTGATCGGATGGGTGGAAACGGCCTCTGTCGGAGGACTCTCTGCATATTTTCCGTGCTGTTCTATAAAATTCTGGATATCTTCCTTGATTAAACGCCCTTCTTTTCCCGTTCCTTTAATTTTAGACGGATCAATATTATGCTCTTCAACCATTTTACGAACCGCAGGAGATAATTTTTCTTCAGCGCCGGAAGTTTTTTCTTCTTTTTCAGGCTCCTGCCTCTTCAAAGGTTTTTCTTCGCTTTTAATCTGCTTTTGTCCGGAATCATTCGCGGCACCAATTTCCCCCAAAATAGCGCCAACACCAACATTCGTTCCTTCTGCGGCGATAATTTTGCTGATAACACCAGCTTTCGGCGCATTCACTTCCAGCGTCACCTTGTCGGTTTCAAGCTCTACAATCGGCTCATCCATAGCGACTGTATCGCCTTCTTTTTTCAGCCATTGCGCCACTGTTGCCTCAGAAACAGATTCGCCCAGCACAGGAACTTTGATTTCGGTTTTTGTCATTGCAAACTACTCTTTCATTTTTAAAAATCTGTATTCCTAATCTGGCGCGAACATAGTCCGGCGTCAACGATTTTAAAATAGATAAAAATATCGGGGCTTTTAAAGTTTTGCTAATTTATATAGTATAGGATGACTAATAGGCTTTCACAATGTCTCTGTTATTTTAAATTTCTATTGCAGGAGCAAGGAACACACCATGAGTAATTTTATAAAGAATATGAAAATATCAAGAGCAATCCTGACGGTCGCGCTTGTGCCGATTGTTGTCGCTATCGCTTTTTCCGGAATGATGGTTTTACAAGAGATGCAAAAAGTGCAAAGCCTGAAGCAGCTTGAAACACTGACAACGCTCTCGATCAAAATGAGTTCCCTTGTTCATGAACAACAAAGGGAACGGGGCGCAATGGCTATTTTTGTGGGCAGTAACGGTGCAAAATTCAAGTCGGAAATGAATGCACAAAGAAAAGAAACCGACATAAAACGCTCTGAATTGCAAACCTTCCTTACCAATTTTAAGGCGGATAGTTTTGGTCAGGAATTTAGCGGAAAACTGAATGAAGTTCTGGCTGATCTCGCGCAAATAGATGGAATCCGCTCTCGAATTGATTCTCTTTCTATCTCCACGGCTGATTCGATTGCCTATTATACAAATCTTAATGCGAAAAACCTTGATACAATCGGATTTATGGCAACACTCAGCTCGAATGCACAGATTGTTTCCAGTATTGTTGGCTACACGAACTTTCTGCTCGCAAAAGAACGTTCCGGTGTAGAACGCGCTGTCGCTGCCGGGGAATTTGCAACCGGTCGGTTCACTCCCCAGAATCTGGATCGTTTCAAATCGCTGATCGTGGAACAAAATACCTATAACAAAATATTTTTAACATATTCGATGCCTTCGCAACGGAGCGCTTTTAATGAAGTCATGAATAGCACCTCCGCAAAGGAAGTGCAGACAATGCGTGATATCGCCATCGCCAGCGGCATGGCAACAGATGTGGGTCCGTCACAGGGATTAGGTGTTAATGCTGAAGACTGGTATAAATCCATTACGGCAAAAATTAATGGTCTGAAAACAGTTGAGGATGTTCTAAGTCATGATCTGGAAGTGCAGACAGCATCGATTAAAGAGGTCGCAACCATAAAACAGTGGATTGCCCTTTCGATTGCGACCTTGTCAATTCTTCTTACAATTGCCCTGTCCGCTATTATTATCCGTACCGTTAATGTCTCTTTTGGTGAAACTGTCACGGCGATGACCGGTCTGGCAGAAGGTAATCTGGAAACAGTACTGCCGCCAGAAACAAAAAATGAAATTGGCGATATGATTAAAGCCCTGCACGTCTTTCAGGCAAACGGTCTTGAAAACCGCCGTCTTGCCGAGGCACAGGAAAAAGAAAATCAGGAAAAACTCAAACGTGCCGAACGTGTGGAAGAGCTGGTTAATGGTTTCGACCAGAAAGCCAACGAGCTTCTGGAAGGGCTGGCAGCCGCAGCAACAGAAATGGAAGCCACGTCCCAGTCTATGAGCTCGATTGCCGAGGAAACAACGCAACAGGCTTCATCGGTGGCCGCCGCAGCCATGCAGGCCGGCGCGAATGTCAACAATGTGGCCTCTGCGACGGAGGAACTGACCGCCTCTATCCAGAACATTGCTTCGCAGATCGACCAGTCTTCCAAAAATACGAAAGCAGCTTCGATCTCTGTGGGTCAGACAAAAGAAACCATGACCAGACTAGCGGCCTCGGCCGAGAAAATCGGTGATGTTGTCCGTTTGATTACCGATATTGCAGAGCAAACGAACCTTCTTGCCCTGAATGCGACCATCGAAGCCGCCCGTGCGGGTGAAGCCGGAAAAGGCTTTGCTGTTGTGGCAACGGAAGTCAAGTCTCTGGCCAGTGAAACACAAAAAGCGACAGACGAGATTGCCACGGTGATCCAGAGCGTTCAAAGCCAGACACGCGAGGCGGTGGATGCCATCGAAAAGGTCAATCAGGTCATTGCGGAACTCACACAGACATCTTCCGCAATTGCTGCTTCAATGGACGAGCAGACCAGCGCAACACACGAAATCTCGCGCAATGTTCAGGAAGCATCGACGGGCACGACAGAAGTGACGCAAAATATTACCGGTGTGAGTGATGCCGCCGGTGAATCTGGCCGTGCCGCCGGTGAGGTTCTTGATGTTGCAAAGCAGCTTGCCGAACGCTCGCAGTCTATGAAATCAGAAGTGGAGACGTTCCTTCGTGAAATCCGCGCAGCCTGAAAAACGACCCTAAATAATAAAAATGAGCCGGATATTGCATATGTCCGGCTCATTTTTTGCATCAATTTTTATTTCCTATCTTTAGAGACCGGAAAAAGAGAGCATTTACATCTTTTCTTTGTAGAATATGTTCTATATCAATAGAAACATGAAATATCCGTTTTTTATAATTCTCTTTTTTATATTTTGCAGCCCGGCTTTCGCCGCTGCGCCATCCTATCCTCCTGCCGTGGCACAGGCCGAGAAATATATCAACAATATCAAAACAGCACAGGCGCGCTTTTTACAAACAGCACAGGATGGCACGCAGGCTATCGGTACTTTTTATCTGGATCGTCCCGGAAAATTGCGCTTTGAATATGATGATCCTATTGAGGATTTTATCGTCGCTGACGGGTTTTTAATCTATTTTTATGATGCTGGTCTGGGAGAGCAGAGCAATTCTCCTATTGGTTTGACGTTGGCCGATTTTATTTTGCGTCCTGACTTGCGGTTTGAGGGGAAACTGACGATCACCGATATCACGCGCAGTGGTGGCCTGCTCCAGATCACACTTGTTCAAACCGATGATCCCGAGGCGGGAGCAATTACACTTGGTTTTGAGGAGAATCCCATGGTTCTTAAAAAATGGCGAATTACCGATTCAATGAATAATATAACCGAGATTGAGCTTTTTCAATTACAGACAGGTATCAAACTTGATGATCGTTTGTTTGTTTATATAGATCCCAAACGATTTCAGGGGAATCGTTATCATTATAATGACTAGAGACTCATGACTCTTTTCCCGAAAAAAACCAACACTGATAAAAGATTTTATACAGCCACAATTACGGATATTCTTGCTGTCCATGAAGACATCAGAATTCTAGTTCTGCGTCCGGACACCCCTTTTACATGGCAAGCAGGACAATATATCAATATAAGCGTTGGCGGCCTTCCGGCACGGCCTTATTCTATTGCCAGCGCCCCGGGACATTCACTGGAAATTCATATTAAACGGGGTAAAGGCAATGCCAGCGCCTATGTCATGGACCGAATACAGAAAAATGAAACTGTTCTTTTTTCAGAACCTGAAGGGCGGAGTGTTTTTAATGAAACGATTAATGGCCCCGTTCTGGCACTGGCCGGCGGATTGGGAATTGCGCCGATCAAAGCGATTGCAGAACAGGCCTTTCGGACAGGATTTTCCCATCCTTTTACGCTGTACTGGAGTGCCACCAGCGAAAGCGAACATTATATAGATGAGAATTTTAAAATGCTGGCAAGGGAACATGATAATTTTAAGTTTGTTCCTTTGACGGGACGTGTGATGTCCGCCATTATTGAAAAAGACATTCCCCATTTAAAGGACTGGCGCGTGTATCTTTCCGGCTCTCCTGCTATGATGGCTGCTCTTGTGCCTGTCTTACTGGCAAAAGGGGCGGATCTGGAAAATATAAGCTATGATCGGCATCCTGAAGCGGAGATTCCGGCATCATGAGAGAAGGACCATTTGACAGTCTGATTAAAGCGCTGGCGCGTTTGCCGGGATTAGGGCCCCGTTCGGCACGGCGCATAGCGCTGCATCTTCTTACCAATAAGGATAAAGCGATGGAGCCTCTTATGCTGGCTCTGGCGCAGACTGCTGAAAATACACAGATTTGCGCAATATGTGGCAATCTTGATCTCTCCAGCCCCTGCCGTATCTGTCAGGATACAAAGCGGGCGCAGTCTGTCTTGTGTGTGGTATCCAGTATTGCCGATCTCTGGGCGATTGAACGTACAGGCGCGTACAGGGATCAGTATCATATTCTCGGCGGTGTTCTTTCGGCGCTTGATGGCAAAGGCCCTGAAGATCTGAATATTAATACCCTGCTGGAGCGAATCCGGAAAAATCCGCCTGGCGAAATTATTCTGGCCTTGAGCGCTACCGTGGACGGACAGGCGACCGCGCATTACCTGACCGATAGAATCGAGGCCATAGCCCCCCTTAAGATCACCCGTCTTGCGCATGGCGTCCCCATCGGGGGGGAGCTTGATTATCTTGATGATGGTACAATTACCACAGCCCTCAAATCCCGCGCAGCGCAGCGCAGCCTCTAACCCGCCTCCGGGATATAAAATTTATTGAACAGTCTGTGCGTGCTTTTTAAGTATCCGGGCGCAGGATTCATAAATTAAGATAGAAGGTGGTTTTTGTCACATGATATATCTTGTTTTTGTCTTGCGGTTGTGGCGATAGTTACCGTTATAATGAAGGAGAAAAGATGTGCCGAAGCTGCTAACAAAAACACTTGGTTTTAGTGAGTCGCCGACCCTGCTGGGGAACCAGCGTGTCACAGAGCGCCGCGCCAGAGGGGAAACTGTTTATCATATGGGCTTTGGAGAATCGCCTTTTCCTGTGCCGCCCCGCCTGCAAAAAGCGCTGGCTGCTCAGGTACAGCAGAAAAAATATTTAAATACGGCAGGTCTTGCGGCGCTAAGGCAGTCGATCCTTCAATATTATGCACCGCGTTACGGGATTGATCCGGCAGATTATGATGTCATCATCTCTCCCGGCAGCAAACTTTTGATATTTGCCGTGCAGATGGCCTATGAAGGGGATCTGGTAATGGTTGTGCCAAGCTGGGTTTCCTATGTTCCGCAGGCACAGCTTCTGGGACAGAAAGCAATTAAAGTGCCGGCGGTTCTGGATGATAATGGCTATCATCTGGATGCCGGATTGTTGCGCAAAGCTATACATGATGCCAGAGTGCAGGGGCTTAATCCGTCCAAGATTATTTTAAATACGCCTAATAATCCGGCAGGACTGTGTATCCCTGAGGCGGAGCTGGTAGAAATTGCCAAAGTATGCGCAGCGGAGGATATTGTTATCATAGCCGATGATATTTATGCGCAGGTCTGTTTCAAGGGTGCACATTATAGCATCGCGCAATATGCACCTGCGCATACGGTAATATCCAGCGCCGTATCCAAGCATTTGTCTCTGGGTGGCTGGCGGCTGGGCTTTGGTCTCGTGCCCAAAGCCATGGAAGGGCTGTTTGAATCCTTGTGCCAGATTGCCAGTGAAACATGGTCGGCTGTGGCCTCACCGATTCAGTATGCGGCATTGGAAGCTTTCGCCGGGCATGAGGATATTGAGAATCATATCAGGGATTGTACAGTGATTCATGAATTTATGAATAATTATATGGCGCAAAGGTTAAAGTGTATGGGGGTTATATGCCCGGTACCGCAAGGCGCTTTTTATGTCTATCCTGATTTTGCGCCTTTTAAAGAAGGTTGCGCCCGGCTGGGCATTCACACATCTGATAATCTTTTTATGTATCTGTTCGAGAATTATAATATCGCAAGTCTGCCGGGTATATGTTTCGGAGAGGCGCCGGAGCGTCTGACACTGCGTCTTTCCGGTTGTGATTATGATGGCGGAGAAGTATTAAATGCCTATCGTGCGGGGAGAGCTTTGCAGGAGGAATTTATCACTGAATATGCCCCTCATATCAAAGCCGGATGTGATTCTCTGGACAGATTTATCGGGACAATCCGCACGTAATACCAATTCTCTTTGAAAGAGAATTGGTATTACAGATAAAAAAATGGCATTAATCAATTTTTTTGATTTCGAATATCCACACCCAGAACGCGGAACAGGATAGCGATTTGTGTGGCGTAATTTGTACGCTCGCGTGCCAGAGCCTGTTCGGCGCTGGCCAGAACGCGCTGCGCATCAACAACATCAAGGAAACTGATCAGTCCCTGCTGATAAAGCGTTTCAGCCTGTGAGAAGCTACGCTGGCTGGAACTGACGGCCTTTTCAAGTGATGTCTGACGATGCCGGGAAGACTGGATAGCCGCGAGCGATGTCTCCACTTCCTCACTGGCTTCGCGCAGTGTTTGCTCATAATCGGCCAGTGCTTCTTCGGCCTGGGCTTGTGCAATCTTGAAATTAGCGTCACGCACGCCGCCATTCGTCAGCACCTGTTCAATCAGGGCGGCAAGAGAACCAATTAGGACTTCGCTGACAGGTATGCTGCTTACGCCGGTTGCACCGATGCTTAAAGTTCCGCTGAGCCGGAAAGCCGGATAATAATCGGCTTTGGCCACACCGATATTGGCAATCGCCTGTTTCAGTCTGGCTTCGGATTGCCGTACATCAGGACGTGTAGACAACACGTCGAGCGGGATAAGCTGAGGGATTGGGCTGTTATAGGCAGGCGTTTCTTTTTGTTCCTTTAACGTCTTCTCATAGGCACCGGGAAACGCGCCGTTTAAACCAGAAAGACGGTTGCGGGAATTGAGCAGGTCTTCCTCCAGCGGCGGGATATCGGCACGTAAGTTCTCAACGGATGTTTCGGCACGGCGCAAATCAAGTTCCGGCGAGAGACCTGATTCAAAGCGGCTTTTAACAATCGAAAGTGTTTTTTCCTGCAGGACGATGGATTCACGCAGGAGTTCCAGTTGTCGCTGGTTGCCGCGCAAACGTAGATATTCACTGGCGATATCGGAGCTTATGCGAAGCACAATGCTGCGAAGCTCGGCTTGCGTGGCTTCCAATCCGGCACGGGCGGCTTCGATCTCCCGGCGTGTGCGACCAAAAATATCGACAGGCAGAGCTATATTCAGGCCAGTCCCAACGCTTCTTGTTGTTGTGGCTTCCCGATCTTCGTTCAATTCCTGACGTTCCTGAATGTCGCTGTCTATATCGACATCGGCGCTGAGGTTATCGCCCGCTCCGGCCAGTTTTACACGTGCCTGTGCTTGTTTCACGCGGGCAGTGGCGGCGACAATCTCGAAATTATTCTCAAGCCCGGTTTCCACCAGAGTGTTGAGGGTGTCATCGTCAAACCCCGTCCACCAGTCAGCGGCGAGGGGCTGCTCTTCCCTCCCTTCGTTCAACGCTTGCAACACATCCTGCGAGACGAACTCTGGCGGGGCATTAATATCCGGCGCGTCATAATCCGGCCCAACCGTGCAGGCAGAGAACAATAAACAAACCATCGCCGTCATTGCGAGCGAATGAAATGAGCGAAGCAATCCAGTCCGCCTTTCTGGATTGCCGCGTCGCTGCCGCTCCTCGCAATGACGTTTGAAACTAAATTTCATACTGTCTTTCTTTCCTCATATGTCATCATATTTCCGCCGCCTCCCGCTCTGCATTGCGGAGCTGCTTTTCCAGTTTTTGTCCGGCATGGGCGCGGGGTTTGATATACGGGGCGATCAGGGAATAACCGAGCGGGGCGAAATACAGTGTAAACAGTGTGGATAAACCTAACCCACCAAAAATGACCCCGCCAATGGCTGCACGTGCCTCCGATCCCGGCCCTTCACCGAGCACCAGCGGCAAGGCGCCTAAAACGGTGGAGAGCACAGTCATAATCACCGGACGCAGACGGACTTTCACGCCCTCCATAATCGCATCAGGGACATCCAGACCCTCATCACGTTTTTGATCCATGAACTCGATTAATAAAATTGCGTTTTTGGTCATCAGCCCGATCAACATTACAAGCCCGATCTGGCTATAAAGATTAAGCGATTGCCCTGTCAGCAGCAGCACAAACACAGCCGCCGCCAGACCGAACGGTACGGTAAAGATCACGATCACCGCACTGCCAAAACTTTCAAACTGCGCGGCCAGTACGAGGAAAACCACAAGCAGGGCAATCAGGAAAGTGAGCGCAACTTCGTAATTTGTTTCCTGCAATGTCGCTGCTTCTCCTAAAAATAAAAGGCTGTGCCCGGACGGTAGTGCCTCGTTCGCCACTTCGCGGACACGTGCCATCGTATCACCCAGAGCTGTGCCCGGCTTAATGCCGATATCAAGTTTGATGGCGCGGCGCTGCCCGAGACGATCAAGCTCGGCGGAGACACCGCGTTCTTCTATCGTGATCAGGGCACTTAAAGGCACAAGTTTGTCATTGGTATTGGTTACAAAAATATTAAGCAGGTCACCAGCATCATCAATCACACCCTGCGCAGGACCCATCATGACCGGAACGGCCTGGTCGTCGACACTGAGGTCAATGACATCGTAACGATCGACCATCACACGCAGCATCCGGGAAATTCGATCCATCGGCACATTCAGGTCATTGGCCTTTTCCCGATCTATATTAAACAGCATTTCTGGCTGGGATGTATCAAACTGGATGCGCACATCATCGATTTCGGGCACGCGGTCTAAAAGCGCATCGGCCAGCAGGTCGGCGGCCTCTGCTATATCTTCATAATTACTACCTTGTACGGCCAGCTCCAGTCCGGCTCCGCCGCCCCCGCCGCCAAAGCCGCCGCCTTGGGAAATGCGCACCTGCGCGCCGGGCATATCGGCAACCACCGCGTTAATCTCCGCCGCCAGATCCTGCTCGCTGATCTCGCGGGTTTTCCAGTCTTTTAATGTACCGATTATATAGGCGCGGTTTTTGTCCCAGCGCCCGACAACCGAGTAAATATCGGTAATCACGCCTTGTTCTTTATAGGGTTGCAAAACGGCCTCGACCTTGCGCGCTTGTTCGTCGGAATAAGCGAGCGAGGCGCCGTCCGGCCCGGTCAGGAAAATTCTTAGCGCACCGCGATCCTCGCGCGGCATGAGTTCCTGATTGAGCATAAAGAACCCGCCTATGCCGCCTGCGGCAATCAGTACGGCAGCGGCAACAGCCAGCAAGGGCAGCGCCATAAGCGTTTTAAGGCTTGAGAAATACCACCCGGCCAGAGTTTTTCCTATACCGTCCAGAAAGTCCCTGATTTTCAGGATATAAGGATTTGTATCAGATAAATGCGGCAGGCGCGAGGCCATCATCGGGCAAAGCGTCACGGCGACAAACGAACTGATGATCACGGCAATCGCCAGCACCAGCCCGAACTCGCGGAATAGCCGTCCCGTTTCACCGGGCAAAAAAGCAATAGGGAAGAAAACGGATACAAGGGTAATTGTGGTGGCGATGACGGCAAAAAAAACCTGCCGCGTGCCCAGAACGGCGGCAGCCATTTTCTCTTTGCCCTCACTGCGCAGGCGCTGGATATTTTCCAGCACAACAATCGCATCATCAACAATCAGCCCGGTAGCCAGCACCAGCGCCAGCAGCGTCAGCAGATTGATCGAAAACCCGAAAGCCCAGATCGCCGCCAATGTCCCGATCAGCGAAATCGGCATGGTCACGGCGGGGATTAGAACGGCTCGCCATTGCCCAAGAAATACTGCGATGACGATCAGCACAATGGCCATGGCGAAACAGAGGGTAAAAACGACCTCCATCAATGCGCCCTTGATATATTCGGCGTCATCGGATGTGATGACGATGGTGAAATCGCGGGCGCGCTCGTTGATTAGAGCAACGCGCTTTTTGACCTCGTTGGAAATTTCAATGGTGTTTGAACCGGCCTGCCGGACGATACCCAGACCGACCACCATACGCCCATTCAAAAGCGAATAGGATTCTGCTTCCAGTGGCGCATAGAAAACACTGGCGATGTCCTCGATACGGATATTATCGCGCACATGCAGTCGTTCAATCTCCTGCGGGTCAATAACAGAGGCATAGGCCCGGATAATCAAATCCTGGCCTTCGGATTTATAACTGCCTGCCGGAACGTCAAAATGAATATTGCGCAGAGCATCCACAAGATCTGTGATGGGAATACGGTAGGCGGCCAGCTTTGCCGGGTCAACCAAAACTCTTAAAACACGCGGCTGATCGCCGCTTAAGGGCACATCGGCCACGCCGTCAATAGACAATAATTCCGGCGCGACATCTTTTTCAATCCGTTCGGCCAGCTCGTATTTTGACAGCGTATCGCTGTAGGCAGATAACTGGATGATATCCTGCGCATCATCATCGGCCTTGATAACAAGCACCTGATCGACATCATCGGGCAATTGCCGTTCTGCACGGCTGACAGCTTCACGCACATCACTGGCTGCCATATTCAGATCAACGCCGGGGCGGAACTCCGCCCGCATGCGCATGCTGTTTTCTTCACTGGAGGATTCAATACTGCGCAGACCGGACACACGGGCGACCGCATTTTCAAGAATACTGGTGACTTCAACGTCCATGGTTTGCGGCGAAGCGCCCTCATACGTTGCGCGGACACTCACGATCGGGCGGTCAATATTGGGAAGCTCCCGCACATCCACGCCCATAAAAGCCGCCAGTCCGGCGAGCATAATCAAAAAATTCACCACCGCGATCAGGATCGGGCGGCGCACACCAAGGGCTGTCAAACTGTTGCCTAAATCTTTCATTCCTCTGCTGATCCCACCACTTCGACCTTTTGCCCCGGACGCAGGCGCTGCAGCCCTTCAATCACAACGGAATCACTATCCTTGATGTTACCCTCAAGAAGAACGCGTCCAGCCTTGCGAGAAACAACTTTAGCAGGTGTTTTCTCGGCAACGCCGTCATGGATCAGCCATATATAAGAGCCATCGCGTCCCCATTGCACGGAAATTTCCGGCACGGTGGCATAGTCCTTACCCGGAATATCCCAGCGCATTTCAAACGACATGCCAGGGCGCAGAAAATCATCGCTATTATCAATGCTGGCACGGGCCATCAACGTACGGCGCTCAGGATTGAAACGGCTTTCATGCGCCGAGATATGCCCTGAAAAATTCAGGGACAGATAGGCTGGTGTCGTGGCAGTAATTTTTCGGCTTTGAGTTTCTGTATTCTGCAGGGCACCAGCGAGCGCTTCCGGCACTTCGAAATCGACATAAAGTATATCGCGGGCATCAAGGCCTGTAATCAGCGTATCTGTACCCACACGGTCGCCCGGATCGACACCGGGAATGCCGACTATGCCATCAAACGGGGCTTTGATCCGCCGTTCCTCTAGCGCCAGCTTTGCCTGTTCCAGTGCGACCTGCGCACCCTCAAAACTGGCGCGGGCAGCATCGACCTCGCTTTGAGGAACGCCACCTTCTTTCACGGCCTGCTCATAGCGATTCAGCAGACTCTGCGCGTCCTTAAGCCGGACTTCAGCAAGTCTGACCGTTAGCACTTCCTCGCGGTCATCGAGCTGTACCAGAACATCGCCTTTCTTGACCTCCTGCCGGGCTTTGAAAAACACATCTGTGACTTCTTCGGCCACAGACGGATAAATCTCCACAGACAGACGCGCCCGCCCTGTGCCAACGGCACGAAACGTCCGGTTATTGGAGGTGATTTCTACAGGTTGTGTAATCACCTTCACGGGAACACTGCCGCGTGCGGGCGGTGCAGAACGCTCCTCACCGCCTATACCGATCACAGATAAAAGCGCATCCTGTTTCCAGACCGCACCACCAATAATGATTGCAAAAATAAGGAAAGAAAGGAATTTTTTCAGGGCTGTCTCCACGTTTTTTTATATTCTACAGGTATGAAAATGATTAACACTTAACCATATGATTTACATCTTAAATCAGCCATATAGGGCTTGTACGGAAGAGTTTCCAATATCCTTTGGAATAATCGTTTTGATCTACTCTCATGCAAAGTGATTTTTGCAGCAGGCGGCCAGAGCCTATTGAACCATATTTTCCTCTATAGCTTGAAACACCGGACTTACTCAAGTTCAGTCCTGCCCCGTATCGCAATTTCATCCTTTTTTGAAATCTAAAGCCCATATAGGCAGGATAGTTTAAATCGCTTGCTGTTAGTAAGAAGAATACGGATCGCCTTATAATAATACAAACTTACCGGATGCCCGCACCAGGCGAGCATGGCGGAAGATATATAATACCATCAGGGCATCAACGGATAAACATTTACAACATCGCCCGTTTTCATCATCTCCACACCCTCCGGTGCAACAGCCCAGGCATTGGCTGTGATAAACGGGCTAACCATGAAAGATTGCTGTTTTTGCATGATGTCGACTTCATGGGTCGTTTTATCACTATGGGACACAATGGCGCGCAAGAAAAAACGAAAATCTGTTTTTTTACTATAGCTGTTTTTAAGCAATGCATATTGCGGCTGCTCTGGCAGTAGACCCTGCATTGCACGGATCAGGGGATAGACAAAAAAACGCAAACCTGCCGCACTTGCCACCGGATTGCCGGGCAAGCCAATATAAAAAGGGCCGCCATCTGGAAATTTTGCGAATAATACCGGTTTACCAGGGCGAATTTTGACTTTATGAAACAGAATTTCTGCGCCCTTTTCTTCCAGTGCCTGTCGGATAAAATCATAAGACCCTGCCGAAACAGCACCCGTACTTACAATAATATCAAACCTGTTTCTAATCATAGATTCAAGCTTGCTTTTAAAAACAGCGGCATCGTCAGCGACTGTGCCACAGGAAAAAACCTCTGCTCCAAACACAGATAGTGTACTGCGCAAATACGGTCCGGTAGAGTTATAAATCTGACCTGAATTCAGTTTTGAATTCAAATCATCAACAACTTCCAGCCCGGTCGAAAGCACTGCAATTTTTGGCTTACATATGACTTTGATCTTCCCGATCCCAATCGTTGCCAGCACCAGTATGTGCTGCGATCCCAGCACATGACCCGGCGCCAATACTTTCTCGCCAGCGGCAAAGTCTTCCCCTGCATGGCGGACATTTTCATCTTTATGTGCTTGCACCCGAAATAGAACTTTGCTCTTTCCCCGTTCGGCTTTTTCGATCGGTATCACGGCATCGCAACCAGCAGGCATAGGAGCGCCAGTCATGATTTCATAGCACTGGCCGTGAGACGGTGCTTTGGTCGGAGCGATATCCCCTGCTGCAATTCTGCCTATAACCTCCAGTGCCACAGGGCTATCATTTACGGCACTTGCCAGTTCTTCTGCCTTCAAAGCAAAACCATCCATTGCCGAGTTATCAAAAGGCTGGTTGGCTATTGGTGATTTGAGCGTTTCAGCACAAATACGCCCCGCAATCTGATCCAGCGGCACAATTTCGCTACCCAGAAGATGGGTACTGCCTTCCTGCCTGATAATTTCTATTGCTTCATCATGTGTAATCATGATCTCTCTCTACCATATATAAGGGATCACGCGCCAGCGCACTTTTCCCATGTAGTCTTTATATTCGCTATTTTGTGATAGAAACTGCTCTTCTATTAACAGGCGCAGCGATTCAAAAATAATAAACACCATAAAAGCGGCAAGATTTCTAAACGAAAAATTCTGCAGCAGGAATCCGAAACAAATCATGGTGTAACCTGTATAAAGCGGGTGGCGGACAAATTTATACATACCTGTTGTGACAATCCCCCTATCCGCCGGTACAAGGCCAAAACTACGATTCAGGCTCAATAAGCCTGCAAAAGCAAAACTTATTCCGATCACCTGTAATGATAAAAAGATAGTGTTGTCATTCACTTCCGGCAAACCAATGAACAGTAATGGTGAAAGCGTACCGCAAAAAGCAATAATGTAATCGAATACAGAGCGTGTTACTGTCTGTGGCTCGTGGCGAATAAAGGCCAGAATAATGATGCTGGAATTAAACAAAAGAATTAGCAAAACGCTAAGTTTAAACCCGGAAACAAGACTATTAAAATTATTATAGGCAAAATAAAAGTAAAAAAGCGCCAATGTTATATTTGCCATCCATAGCCGCGCCCGGTTAAAATTTTTCATTGCCGGGCAGCCTTTCCGACTTTAAAAAATAGGGACACCCGATTTAAAAGTTCTATCACAACACCGACACCAAGCACCCACAGCATATTATGTGTTAATAAAGCCGTGGCACCCATTGCCACAAGAACAAACCTCAAAGACGGTTGCTTCCAGCTTGGCTTTGCCAATTGTAAATGAAAAAATCCTGTTGCAAAAATCAGAATGGCCATCAGTATTTTAGGATAGGATGGTATCAGCGCCATCCCTGACAGTCCGGAAACAACAGCGAGCACCAGTAAAAACCCGCCAATAATTAAATTCATATGCCAGCTTTGCGCCCCCCCTTTTACATGTGCCGTCAAACCCCCGGAACCATGACAGAATGGAAGCCCCCCTGCTGCCGCACTCAGGATATTACCAATTCCGATAGAACGCAAAAGCCATGAAGGTCTGGCATTTTTAGCTATTGATCCGAAATAATGTTGTGCCACGTCATGCGTGGCAACAACAGAATTGGTCAGGGTCAATGCCAATTGTGGCAATACCAGCGCCAGAATAATATCAGGGCGCAAACCATTTTTTTCAATAGGCAACGACGTTACAGGATTATTTTCTATTGCAAAAAAGACTGCAAACAATAAGCCTCCCGTTGCCACCCATCCTATTATTGGCAACGAAAAACGAATTGTTACGACAACTATTATGCCTGATAAAATGATAAATATGATCGCAGGCAAGAAAGAATTTTCAAGCCCGTCCATACCCCACTGGAATCCTTTCAACATAAGAATGATGCCCAGACCAAGTTGCAGTCCCTGCACCAGATGACGAGGCACAATTGCCGAAAATCTATCTGCCCAACAAAAGGACAATAATAAACAGATCCCCCCGATTGCCAAGCCACTCATATAGATTTCTGCGGCGCTGGCTCCCAATGCCAAGGCGGCAACGACAACTGACTTCAGAGGCTGGACACTCATCGGGATACGGAAAACAAAACCCGCAGCAAGATACGCCGCCCCTGCCGATGCCAGAAGAATAGCGCCATCCATCCCCGTTTGCCAGACAAGCGCCACCAGTAACGGAAATAAAATGGCTCCATCTGCAAAAGCGCCTATTATATTGCCAGTATATCTCATCCTTTTAAGAGTAGTCTGGAAAAGGATATTTTGGCCTTGATTTGGATCAAGTACACAAAAAATGACTTACCCTAAAAATATTAAATGAACATCACACTGAAGAATAAAGACCGGAACCGACTTGATGAAATGCTGGCGCGCATTACAGACGATTCTGCACATATGTTAGGCTATCCGGCGACAAAAACTCTTGATTTTTCTGTGCTTTACCCATTTCTGGAAGTTCTGATCAATAATATTGGCGACCCCTTCGCATTGGCAGGGTGTTTTCGTCTTAACACGCATGATATCGAGTGCGAAGTTGTCAAATGGTTCTCGAAAATTCTTCACGCCAATGAAAAGGATGTCTGGGGCTATGTCACCAGTGGCGGTACAGAAGGAAATATGTATGGTCTTTATCTTGCGCGCGAGCTTTTCCCGAACGGCATGGTTTATTATTCGGAAGATACGCATTACAGCGTTACCAAAATATTGCGCATGGTCAATGCCCGCAGCATTATGATTAAGAGCCGTTCCGATGGTGAAATAGATTACGATGACCTTGCCGCAACCATTGCTATCCATCGTGATGTACCGCCCGTGATTTTTGCTAATATCGGAACCACAATGAAGGGTGCAATTGATAATCTTGATAGCATTAAAACCATCTTGAAAGACAAAGCGGTAACACGTTATTATATCCATGCTGATGCGGCGCTTTCCGGTATGATTCTGCCGTTCACAGACAACCCGCAGCCTTTTGATTTTGCTGATGAAATCGATTCAATTTCGATCAGCGGCCATAAGTTTCCCGGTTGTCCCATGCCATGTGGCGTGGTATTGGCAAAACGGGATCTGGTCAATCGCGTTGCAAGGTCAGTTGAATATATTGGCACTAATGATACAACCGTTTTGGGGTCACGCAACGGGGTCACCCCGCTTTTTCTATGGTATGCAATTCATGCTTTGGGCGAGAATGGCTTCCGCGATATGGTACAAAGATGTTTTACTGTTGTCGATTATACAATCGAAAAATTTGCGGCAAAAAACATACAGGCATGGCGGCATAAAAATTCGGTGACCGTCGTTTTTCCGCGTATAAATGAGCCAATTTTACAAAAATGGCAGATTGCCGTACAAGGAGATAATGCGCATTTAATCGCAATGCCTCATATTACCAAAGAGCGGGTTGATGAATTTATAAAGGAATTGACGGCATGAAACAGATCACGATCCTGTCACAAAACAAAAAAGATCTTATTGCTGACGTTACACAACTTATGGCCGTTGCTGATATTGACATTGATTCCATTACAGGCAGAAATTTCGGTGACCAGTCCATTGTGACGCTAACAACCAAGGACGATGCAGAAGCCTTTAAAGTTCTGCAACGCCATCAGGATTTTCAGGTTATGAGCGAAAATGCTCTAATCGTCAGGATTAATGATGAGCGTGGCGCACTCGCCAAACTCTCTCGCCGTTTTTCTGATTCCGGAATTAATATCCGTAGCATCCGCTTTGTCGAACGGCATGACGGCTATGCCCTTGTCGCTATTTCCACAGAACGGACTGATGAAGCTCTGAAAATAGTAAAAGATATTTTGGTATCCTGACATTGACCTGAATCAATCACTTTTCAAGAAAATATGAATAACCTGCTTCATGATGGCAGAGAATATAGAATTTTTGACTTATCCAAAAACGAATACAGGGAGACTCCCCCTGCCGTTATTTTTTTTACAACCCCTTTTAGGCCGTATCGTCAGGCACATTGCAGAAAAGCGCCCTGAATTATTCAAACGCATTGGACAACATAAGAATAAGAAATTCCTGATAGATCCTGTAAACATGCCCTTTGCCATGATGTTATACCCACACCCTGATAGACCACGCCTGAAAGCCGTAAGACGCAGCAGTCAATCCGTCTATGATGCCCGCATCGCCGGAAGCTTTCTCACGCTTTTGGATATGGTTGACGGCCATCTTGACGGCGATGCTCTGTTTTTTTCCCGTGACCTGACCATTGAAGGCGATACCGAAGCGACTGTCTGCTTACGCAATGCACTTGATGATCTGGATGGCAGCATCGCCGATGATATCGCCGTTCTGTTCGGCTTGCCGGGACAAGTGAGTCTACGCGCTCTGCGCTATTTCAGGAATCATAAACATGACCACTAAACTGACACGCCCCGAACTAGTCTGTCCGGCAGGAACACCCGCCGCGCTACGCACCGCTGTTGAAGCGGGAGCCGATGCTGTTTATTGCGGATTTCAGAATGCAACCAACGCCCGAAACTTTCCGGGGTTGAATTTTACGCCAGAAGAAATGGAACAGAGTATTGTATACGCCCATGAACATAACGCAAAAGTCCTGCTTGCCGCCAATACATTTCCACCCGCCGGAAAAACACAGCTCTGGAAACAGGCAATTGACGATGCCGTTCATTTTGGCATTGATGCCATCATCATTGCCGATATCGGCATTGCTCATTACACAAAAACAAAATATCCGGAACAGCGTTTACATTTATCCGTACAAGCAGGCGCGCCATCGGTCGAAGCGATAAAATATTATTGCGAAGAATTTGGAATCAGGCGTGTGGTACTGCCACGCATCCTGACAATCCCGGAAATAAAAGCATTACATGATGAAATTCCGTGTGAGATAGAAAGCTTTATTTTCGGCAATCACGGTCTGATGGCTGAAGGACGCTGCAGCCTGACAAATTATGCTACCGGGCAGTCAACCAATATGGATGGTGTCTGCTCTTCTGCCAGCCATGTCAAATATGAAGAAGACAAAAATCATAACCTGACAACAAAACTTGGTGAATTCACCATCGATTGTTTTACCTGCGACCAGAATGCGGGTTACCCGACTATCTGCAAAGGCCGCTATAAGGTGCCGCATAAAGAGGATCCCTATTATGCTTTTGAAGAACCGATTAGCCTTAATCTCGCAAACCTGTTGCCGGAATTGATGATTGCAGGTGTTACTGCATTAAAGATCGAAGGTCGCCAGCGCTCCCGCGCCTATGTGAAAGCTGTCGTGTCCGCATGGCGGCAGGCAGTCGATAACATTATGGTGGGAGAAAATCCGAAACTTGCCGATCTTCTGGCCTTTACCGAAGGTCATAAGCAGACGCAGGGCGCTTTTGAAAGTAAAAGATGGAGATAAGAAAATGACTGCAGAACTGACCATCGGGCCGATTTTATTTCATTGGACAGCAGATCAAAAACGCGACTTTTACTTTCATATTGCCGATGAAGCGCCGATTGAGACAGTTTATCTTGGCGAAGTTATCTGCTCTAAACGCGCTCCGTTTTTTGAAAAATATTATGATGAGGTGACGGAGAGATTAAAGAGTGCAGGAAAAAAAGTCGTATTTTCTTCTCTTGCTGAAATCATGATCAAGCGCGAACGCATTATGACAGAAGGATTATGCGCTTTTGAAGACTATCCAGTTGAGGCCAATGATTCTGCTGCGCTTTATCATCTGCGTGGCAAACAACATTATGTCGGCCCGTTCATAAATGTTTATAATGAAGATACGCTCATCCATCTGGCCTTGAGCGGCGCTACACATATCACCTTGCCGCCGGAGCTTCCTGCCGATGCGCTGGCTATACTGGCTCGTAAAGCCAATGTGCTTGATATTCTGCTAGAAGTTCAGGTCTATGGGCGATTGTCTCTGGCACTATCAGCACGTTGCTATCACGCCCGCGCCCATGGTCGCGTTAAGGATAACTGCCAGTTTATCTGTGAAGAAGATCCGGACGGTATGGAGTTGAGAACCATTTCCGGACAACCGTTCCTTACCATTAACGGCATCCAGACGCTCTCTTATCCCTGCCTGAATCTGATGCAGGAGCTAGATGATTTACAGGAAACAGGAATCAACCATTTCCGTCTGTCACCACAAAGTCACGACATGATAAAAACTGCAAAACTATTTCGCGCTGTTCTGGACAAAAAGATAAACGCCAAAGAGGGGATGGTGCATCTAAAAGAAATCGGTCTGGACGCCCCCTTTGCCAATGGCTTTTATCATGGTCAGGAAGGGTATAAATGGCTGGAAGCAGATAACATCACCTCCATTGCCGAATAACCCGCGAACTTGACCTGGATCAAATCATTATCACGATATTTTGTATAGCCTTATCATAGTAACCACAATATCTAGTGGTTATACTAAAATTTTCCACAGGCCTTGCCTCTACGAAAATCACAGGTTTTATAATTTCGTCCACATTTGCGATCAAGGAGAATCACTATGTCTATAATGTCTGCTACTGGCTCTGCCACTGTCAAAAAAATGTCCAAACAATCAAAAGCCCGCTTGCTTGACCCTATTCTTCCGGGAAATCAGGCTAAAGAACATGTGGTTCCCGCAGGTCACCCGGCAGATCCGGCGACAGATCGCATTACCACTCTTTATGGCGGTAGCAAGGTCGACAGTAGTGAAACAGTAAGCGAGTATATCTCGGGCTCCGACTGGCGCATTAATGCCAACGCCAATACCGGCTATTCCAATGCCGGGCTGATCAACAATGTTGCAGGAAAAGTGATTGCCAATTTCTGGCTTGATGAAGTTTACAGCCCCGAGGAAGGACAGGCACACCGTAATGGCGACATTCATATTCACGATCTTGATTGCCTGACGGGCTATTGTGCCGGATGGTCGTTACGTGCCTTGTTAAACGAGGGGTTTAACGGTGTTGGTGGTCGCGTGTCCTCGCACCCGCCACGTCATTTCCGCGAAGCGCTCGGACAGATGAGCAACTTTCTCGGTATTCTCCAATCCGAATGGGCAGGGGCACAGGCCTTCAGTTCATTTGATACCTATCTTGCCCCTTACGTCTTCTATGATAATCTGTCCTTTAAAGAAGTTAAAAAGGCAATTCGACAATTCGTCTATAATCTGAATGTTCCGGCACGCTGGGGACAATCACCCTTCACCAATATCACGCTTGATATTACCGTTCCGGATGATTTGCAGGATCAGTTTCCGACTTATAAAGACCTTCATCTTTTTAAAAATATTGAAGATAACGGTTTATTAGCACGAGCGCAGCAGCGCGATATGGGATTACGGTCACTTGAAGATCTGACCTTCAGGCATTTTGTGCCGGAAATGGAAATGATCAACATTGCCTATTACGAAGTGATGACCGAAGGCGATTCAACAGGCCAGCCTTTTACCTTTCCAATTCCGACCGTCAATATCACCGAAGATTTTGACTGGGATTCCAAAGTCGCCAATACGATCTTTGATAACACGGCAAAAGTCGGCTCATCCTACTTCCAGAATTTTATCGGCAGCCAGTGGATGAAAAATGATAAAGGAGAAAAGATCAGAAATCCGGAAGCCTATTCCCCCGGCGCGGTGCGCTCGATGTGCTGCCGTTTGCAACTTGATCTTCGTGAGTTGCTCAAACGTGGTAACGGACTATTTGGCTCGGCTGAAATGACCGGATCCATCGGCGTTATCACACTGAACATGGCGCGGCTTGGCTATCGTTTTAAAGGCGATCATACAGGGCTTATGCGCGAGATTGATCGGCTGATGGAAATCGGAAAATCAACGCTGGAGAAAAAACGTGTCTTTGTACAAAAAATGTATGATCGTGGGCTTTATCCATACACCGCACGTTATCTGCCGTTCTTTCGTAATCATTTTTCTACCATCGGCGTTAACGGCATGAACGAGATGATCCGCAATTTCACCAACGATAAAATTGATATCACCGATGAACGCGGCATTAATATGAGCCTTGAGATTCTTGACCATATGAGAACAAAGCTGATCGCATGGCAAGAAGCAACCGGTAACCTTTATAATCTTGAAGCCACTCCGGCAGAAGGCACGACTTACCGCTTTGCCAAAGAAGATATTAAACGCTACCCCGATATCATTCAGGCCGGATTTGACGAAAATATCTATTATACAAACTCTTCACAAATTCCTGCCAACCACACAGACGACCCATTTGAGGCGCTGGAATTGCAAAACCGCCTGCAATGCAAATACACTGGCGGCACCGTGCTGCATTTATATATGAACGAGAAACTGAGCAGCGCCGAAGCCTGTAAACGCTTTGTCAAAAAGGTCATCAGTAACTACCAACTCCCTTACGTCACGATCACACCGGTATTTTCGGTTTGTGACACACATGGTTATCTGAATGGCGAACAACCGGAATGCCCGACCTGCGGCGAGAATACTAAAGTCTGGACCCGTGTCATGGGCTATTTCCGTCCGGTTGACAGCTTTAACAAGGGCAAGAAAGGCGAGCATCGCGAACGCAAGCACTTTGTCGAGGACTGGGTTGATACCGGGAATTTGTTCAAGGGGGTTTGATCGTACGAATCTGGCCTGAGTCATTGACCTATGGAATTTTATTCAGGCCAGTCCTCTTTAACAACAGGCTCCAAAATACATATAATACAGGAGATTTCACCATGAATAGTCAGACAGCAATAACTGAGAAAAAATCAAAGGTTGCCATTTTGCCCATTTACAGTGTTACTCCATTTACGATGCTCGATTTTCCAGAGCGCACTGCCTGCATTATCTGGTTCTCCGGATGCAATATGCGCTGTGGCTATTGCCACAATCCGCAGATTGTTAAAGGCAAAGGACGCGGTACGGTAAAAGAAGTGATGGCTTTTTTGCACAAAAGGCGTGGATTATTGGACGGTGTTGTTTTATCGGGTGGAGAAGCGTCCGTCTACACTGGTCTGCCTGATTTTATCCGCGAGGTGAAACAATTGGGCTATGCTGTCAAGATAGATACAAATGGGATGCGTCCGGATATTATCGCGGACTTTCTGGATCAAGGGTTTCTGGATTATATTGCGCTTGATTACAAAGCGCCGCCTGACAAATTCAAAAAAGTCACGGGCGTTGAAAAATACGCATTTTTTAATGAGACGCTTGATATTCTCTGTGCACAAAACGACGTGCCGTTTGAAGTTCGTACGACCGTCCACACAGATCTTATGAATGAGGAGGATGTTGGCTGCATTATCCGTGATTTAAACCAACGCGGCTATGCGGGTGTATATTATGTACAAAATTTTTGTGCTGATAATGAGCGTCCGACACTGGGCATGTTACCGGCGCAAAAACGTATTCTGAACATTTCGACCTTGCCGCAAGCAAAAGAATTTACCATCGAATTCAGAAATTTTTGATTATATTAATTTATTGCATTAGGGGTGTTTCCTCTGCAGAACCCGTTGATATTCTCCACAGTTGTTCTCAAAATACGCTGCACAGCTTCCCTGGTGTTAAAGGCACTGTGCGGAGTGATGATGACATTTTTCATGTGAAGCAGAATATGATCAGCCAGCAGGTTTTCAAGATCATATTTGCGGGTAAAAAACGAACGCAACAATTCCGCTTCTTCGCGTATAGACGGCTCCTCTGGTAAAACGTCAAGACCAGCAGCAGAAACTTTGCCTTCAGATAGAGCATGAAGTAGCGCCTTGACATTAATAACTTTTCCCCGCGCTGTATTTATCAGAACTACGCCGTCTTTCATGGCAGAAAATTCCGGGTCTGATAAGAGATGATAGGTCGTTTTATTTTCTGGGACATGCAAGGAAATAATATCGGATTGCGCTAGAAGTTCCGGCAATGCTGTATAGGTGAAACCGAATTCCTTCGCTGCCGCTTCATTCTGTGTAATATCGTAGGCCAGCACGTTCATGTCAAAGCCTTTGGCAATACGGATGGTTTTTAAACCAATATTACCGGTTCCGATAATACCTATCGTCCGTCCGCGTAAATCAAAACCCTGTAATCCTTTTTGTGAGAAATCTCCCTGGCGTGTGCGGCTGACAGCCTCAGGAATTTTATGGCTTATAGACAGCAACAACGCAAAGACATGTTCTGCTACAGTGTTCTCGCCATAGGTTGGAACATTGCTGACCTGTATTTTCTGTTCTTTACAATACCCGATATCAATATGATCAAAGCCGGTCGAACGTGTGGCAATAAATTTAAGCTGTGGCATCTGTTCCAGAATCGAACGATTCAGATCAGAAAATACAAAGGGGGAAATAATTTCGGCATCCAGATATCTGCCGATAGTGTCTTCATGCAGCGGTTCGTGTTCAAAAACCACTTCATGATCTTTATCGAAGCGATCAAAAAAAGGTTTTTCCCAGTCCTCTGATTCAAAAACGATGATTTTCATCTCTATAGCTCAACTTCTTGCAAATATCCGGGAATTTCAACATCCCATCCGAGATGTTCCTCAATCTTGAATTTGAACGAACTTGCTGCTTCTTGTTCACCATGTGTTAAAAAGACTTTACGTGGCTGTTCACAATTACGTAGCCAGTCGATAATCTCGGCGTAATCAGCATGAGCCGACAAACTGGAAAGATTATCAATCTCGGCGCGGACAGGATGTAGGTGGCCGTGAATCTTGATCTCCTTTTCACCGTGTACCAATCGCGCTCCCCGTGTACCGGCGGCCTGATAGCCGGCAAACAGGATTGTATTGCGCTCATCGCCGACATAATGCGCTATATGGTGCAAAACGCGCCCACCCGTTGCCATACCGCTCGCAGAGATGATAATTGCAGGAACAGCACCGTTATCAAGCGCCTTTGACTCGGCTGTACTCTGGGTATAAATAGCAGTGCGGCAAACTTCACCGCATTTCTTGGCATCAAGTCTGTGTTCATCCACATGCTCCTGCCATTGTTTCGTGGCATCAATTGCCATCGGGCTGTCCAGGTAAACAGGCACATGCGGAATTCGGCGTGCACGCATCAATTCATGGATGTAATAGAGGATGAGTTGCGCCCGTCCCACGGCAAAGGATGGAATAACAACAATCCCCCCCCGCTTGAACGTGCGGTTGATAATGTCTTCCATCTTGTCCATTGGTTCTGTTTCCTGATGCAGACGGTCGCCGTATGTCGATTCCAGAACAAGGTAATCGGCCTTTTGAATTTGTACGGGTGCTCTCATAATAGGATCGTTCGGCCTCCCGAGATCTCCGGAAAAAACGATTGATGTCAGACCATCACTTATTCTGACGCAGGCCGCGCCAAGAATATGTCCGGCTCTGCTCAGTGAAAAAGACAGAAAATCGCCCAGATTATAATCCTGACCAAATTTTACCGTTTTGAATTGTTCCAGTGCGATGAAGGCATCTTCTTCGGTATAAAGCGGCATAGCGGGTTTATGCTTGGTATAGCCGTAACGGTTGGCGCGTTCGGCATCACCCTCCTGTATACGACCACAATCGGGCAGAAGAATGCCACACAAGTCGAATGTTGCTGCGCTGCAATAGATCGGACCTTTAAATCCGTTGCGCACAAGGAGGGGTAAATAGCCACTATGATCAATGTGAGCATGGGTCAAGATAACCGCATCAATACTGGCGGGGGCAATGGGCAGCTTGTCCCAGTTGCGCAGGCGCAACTCCTTAAGACCTTGAAACAGGCCACAATCAATAAGAATGCGTTTTTCTCCGTCCTCCAGCAGATATTTGGAACCGGTGACCGTTCCTGTTGCGCCCATAAATGTCAGTTTCATAAAGACCTCGCTTTCCGAATACTTTATAATGCAGTCGGATGGAATATGAAAGTAAACACTGAAAATGAAGCATAATCACGATTATAATTTGCTGCAGGGAACGGAGAGCTACTTCACAGATTTGTGGCGGAGTTTGCGCATCTGGCGGGAGTTTCGCAGGGGTTTTATGAAACTACGAAAGGTCAATAACTGTGTTACTTTTTTCGGTTCGGCTCGTTTTGCGCCCGACCATCGTTATTACAAGCTGGCCTATAATACCGCTTTTTTAATGGGCAAGGCAGGGTACTCTATTATGACTGGTGGTGGTTCTGGCATTATGGAGGCGGCAAATAAAGGAGCGCAGGATGCCGGCGCGTTATCGGTCGGTTGTAATATCCAGCTTCCGAAAGAGCAGAAGCCGAATCCCTATCTTGATATACAGGTGGATTTTCATTATTTTTTTGTGCGCAAAATGATGTTGCTTAAATATTCCCAAGCCTTCGTGATGCTTCCCGGTGGATTTGGTACGATGGATGAGGTTTTTGAAACTGGCACATTAATGCAGACCAATAAAATATGTGATTTCCCTGTTGTCGTTATGGGGCAAGACTACTGGGAGACATTGGGGCCTTTTCTACGCAATACAATGGTCAAACACGGCACAATTCGTGAGCGCGATCTTGATTTGAATTTTGCGCGCATGACCGATGATCCGCAGGGCGCACTTGATATTATAACGGCACGCGGTAGGGGGAAAAAAACCTGCAATGTTTGATTTCGCTGTATGATTATTATTCCTTATAACCTGACTTATTATTGAATCTGCGCTCCGTTATAAGAGTGCCCATAAAAAATTTCGGCGTGTTCTCTCATTTTTATTAGCAGGAATTGCCATCTGGTCTGGCTGGAGTAAGCCTCATTGGTAAGCGCCGTAAGCGGTTTTCAAATCTCTGTGGATTATGATGTGTCTTAAAATGTTATTTTGCTTTCTTACCAGTGACATATGGCCGCAGCATTTTTTGTAATTTCTCCAGAATTATTTACCAATACCATCCCCCCGCTGCGTAAGGTACGAATGGCGGCAAGATTGAGCAACTCTTCTCCAACGCCTTCCTGCGGTTTTTCTTCCAGTGTGATATTCTGGTTTGCTGAATTAAAATGACCCCATATTTTTTCTGCTTCGGGGGGCAGGAAAAGTGTTTCAATCTGGCTGGCATGAGCGGCCATCAAAATTTTTTCTGTTGAATTTTCCAGTGTTTTTTCCGGGTCATTGTTGCGCGTTTGTAAAAAGCGCTCAAATTTTCTGTTTGCTTCTTCTTCCGCCTGCAATGCCATTATAGATTCTGCTTCTTTTAATAGTGCAGCATCATCCAGTGATTGAATATTTTTATGAATAATGGGAATTGGTTTATAGGACATATCACCGGAAACCTTTAAAAAGGCGCCTATATTGTCATCATCGCCAACCAGATATAATTTTTTTATGTTTGGAAGCTGATTGTGCAGCCAGTCCCTGAAAGACTTATAATATTCCAGTAAATAGCGATTTTCATTTGCCTTGTCTCCCGCTGCACCCTGGCCATGCATGTGAGGTGCTTGACGGCTGCCTGTATGCTGCAATGATTTTTCAAAATCATAATGGGATAAAAAGGCTTCCAGAGACCTTAACTGTCCAGATGGTAAAGTCCGGTTACAGCTATGATTGATGATACTGACAAGCTGAGCATTGTGCTGTCCCACCAAAGCCAGATAAACAGTCTTATTTTGCTGAACCAGTGGAAGGAGAGGGCGGATATAAAATCTTTTATCGACAATCGCCTCTACTGGAAATACGGTAGACGCACGATAAATAATCTGTTGTTTAGGAGAAATAAATATAGCCAGACCATCCGGGCGATTCTGCCAGAATTCTTTGTCCTCTGCTAGTTTATCCAAAGGATATAAAAGGTTTGCTCTGTTTTTTATATCAATGCCGTATTTCGTTAATTTTTCTTTGGTACGATTGTATAAATCTTTAAAAACAATATTATTTTTACGAACCTCAATGCCTGATTTAATAAGGGGCATATATAATGAAATACAGGCCTCACAATCTTCCCCGGTTAAATAAGTCAGGAATTTTCGGTTTACTTTATCAATTATATGGAGAGTCATTCGTCACCTCGGGCTTATTTTTTGATTCCTGAACCCAACGAAAAAGGAAGATGAAAGTTCATAAAAAAATTTTATAAATTGTTTTTACTTAAAGCCATTGGAGTTTGGCAATAACGCGGCCGATAATTTCGGCTTTATCAAGCTCTGTTACATAGGATTTAAATCTGGGGTTGCTTGAAGAGAGTCGTATAGAGGGAGGATCAGAATGTGGAATATATTCGCACTGGCGGATAATATGACCGAGCCCGTCAGAAACAATAAAAATGCCGGCAGGTGTGGGCATTATATCCGATAGATCAACAAGCACTTTTTCACCCCGGGTGATGTCCGGCGCCATGGCATTTTCCTGTACGGCAAAAATCCTTATTTTTTCCGGCGGCGCACTGGTTCGGCTTTCAAAAAGACTGGCCGGCATGATCCACTGATCTTTGCTCCCCTGTTGTTCCCTGTCTTTCATGCCGGATGCCAGAGGCTCCAGAATATAGGAGTTTTTGCTTTTGGGGAGCGATCCGCTCCGTAAAGCTCTCTCCCCGTCAACCGGCAATCCAAAAAAGCGGCGCATGATAATATATTCCTGCGCTTTTATCTGGCGCGCACCACCAAGTATCTTGCTTATGGCCGGAGGCTCCAGCCCGAGTGCTTTGGCAAGCGCACCTTTGTTTTTATCAGGATGTAATTTGAATTGTGATTTAAGCCATTCCATGTCCATAAAAAAAATATAAAAGAAAATAAAAGAAATATATATTGTGAATTT
Source organism: Alphaproteobacteria bacterium CG_4_9_14_3_um_filter_47_13 (assembly GCA_002789675.1). GTDB lineage: Bacteria > Pseudomonadota > Alphaproteobacteria > Micavibrionales > Micavibrionaceae > UM-FILTER-47-13. Next base: position 33,925 of record PFTR01000140.1, read on the forward strand.
AGAAATTATTTGCTTAAATAAAGTTTCTAAAATAGAAAATAAATTTAAAGGAAAATGAAATGGGAAGAGGCAAAACTACGGATATTGATGAATGTATTGGAAAAAATTTACAGAGATTTCGGCTGTATAAAAATATGTCGCAAGAAAAACTGGCGGTTATTCTGGGTGTCTCGCCTCAACAGGTTCAAAAATATGAAAAAGGAACCAATCGTCTTCCTGCGGCAAAAATCCACAGATTGCATACCTATTTCGGAATTTCAATGGAGTATTTTTTCACGGGTTATCATGGCAATAAGAATAAAAATAAAGGCTTGATAGATATGGATCCCCGTATGCTCCGGATTGTTTCTAAAATTAATTCTGTGCAAGATACTGTATTAAAAGAAAAAATCAGAAAAATAATTGATATTTTAGTCGCTTAAAAACAGGATCTGTTCCATTCCGGCGGATTTAAAGACCTTTGCCAATACGGTACGCGGACATTGAGGTATTGAAAATAGCCTGCATGGGGTGCTTGACATCCCATTGAACGAGAGCCATTGCCGCATTCGTAAAGATAATGCTCTTCATATTTTTATAATCTTCGAACACACGGCCTTAAATCTTCTCAACAAAAACATAAGGAAATAGGTGGGATGGAACAATGAAACCATGAAAAATATCTTATATTCATGATTTTACTTACTCAGGCGATTGTCGCGAGAAAATTCTGATGTTATTTGCGCTTTATTTTATGTTTGTGATATAATAAAGAATGGCATTTACCGTCATTGATAATCCTGATTTCAGGAAATTTAATGCCAGATCCGGCTTTAAAAACCATCATTTCAAAATGCTGGCCGGGCTTTTCAGCCGCGCCTCTTCTCTAAAAACCCTTTATGATATGGCCGTTGATGTTGATTTTGATGAAGGTACGTGTAGTGTGACCTATTATCAATCCGGAAATTATACACCCTATCTCCAGTTTATTGTTCGTCATATCGGCCCTCATACAGATATGTACGAGCTTTACAAGGAAGGAAAAGGCCGCATCGCCAAAAGCGGTCTGTTTCAGCGCATATACGAACGGCTGGAAAAAGAAATCAGCATTCTATCGGAATAATATTCAGACTCCGCCATATAAAGTGCGTAATCTCTGCTCGGCAATCATCAACATTGCAATATCAGTGGTTCCGGCATTGCGGATTTCATTCAGGAGCGGCTCGAGTTTTCTGGCTTGCGGGCAATGATTTTCAATCCAGTGATCAACAATGCCATATTCTCCTTTTTTCCAGGCCTCCTTAATTTTTTTACCCATATGTTTGATAACCTGTGCTGTAAGACCCGCCTGACAGCCATGCAGTTCCTGGGTCAGACCATCCAGCGCCTCACCCGCCCAACGATCATCGGCCGTCATATATTTTGCCTGTCGCCGCAGCCAGTCGATATGGAAGTATTCACCAAGCTCGAAATAAGTACGGGCTGTTAAAGTCAGATCTGTTTTACTGTCCATACTGATGCGGATGATATCAAAAGCGGCTCCCATTGCCGGAATAAGCGCAATACGCCGCGCCAGAGCCTTGGGAAGTCCATCATTAATACAGGCCTCTGTACGCTGTTTGATAGAAAGAGAAAGTGCTGTGGGCGCAATGCTATCAATATTTTTTTGCAAAATCGCAATGCCTTTGCCAAAATCCCGAATATCCTTTTCCATGTCCGGATTCCGGCCAAGACGTGTCAGGAACCAGAGTGTCTCGCGCTCCATGATACCGGCAATTTTCTTCATCGTTTTAAGCTGCACCTGCGCCGGGATCTTATTATCCAGCGCTTCGATACTGTCCCAGAAGCCCCTGAGATCAAAAGCATCACGCACCACAAGGTAAGCACGGGAAACCGCAGCACAGCTCGTGCCCGTTTTATCCATCAGCTCTTTAACAAAAGTAGGCCCCATACGGTTGACAAGGCTTGTTGCCATTGTCGTTGCAATGATCTCGCGACGCAAACGATGCACCAGAATTGCATCGTGATATTTTTTCCGCAAACGTTCGGGGAAATAATCAACCAGCCAGTAATCCTGCATAACAGGTTGATCTGGAATATCAGAGGCAACAAGATCCTTTGAAAACAGAATTTTTGAATAAGCCTGCAGTGTCGCAAGTTCAGGGCGGGTGAGACCTTTTCCGGCTTTCTCACGGCGTTCGATTTCCTCATCATCCGGAAGACCTTCAATCTTGCGGTCAATGCCGTGATTCCGCTCAAGGGAACGGATAAAACGGCTATGGACAGAAAGGTTCCTGGCCGCCTGTAACTCCATTAAACTAATGGCCTGCGACTGCTGGTAATTATTACGAAGAACAAGTTCGGCGATATCATCTGTCATCTCCTCCAGAAGCTTATCCCGTGCTTTCAAACTCATCCTATGCTTCTCGCCGGCCATGATCTCTGCCATCAATATTTTAATATTGACTTCATGATCCGATGAATCCACACCACCGGAATTATCAATAAAATCGGCATTCAGCTTAATGCCATTTTGCGCACATTCGATCCGCGCCGCTTGTGTAATAGCAAGATTGGCGCCTTCACCAATCACATGAGCGCGCACCTCACTTGCATTTACACGCAAGCTATCATTGCCTTTATCACCGACATCGGCATGGTTTTCGTGTGTTGCCTTGATATAAGTTCCGATACCGCCGAACCAGAGTAAATCCGTGCGGGAACGTAACATCGCCTGAATAAGCTCATCAGGCGTTATATGCTCGGATTCTATCTCGAAACATTCACGGATCTCGGGGGTCAGTAACAGACGCTTCTCATTGCGAAGATAGATTTTTCCGCCCTTTGACAATTTTTTAAGATCATATTCGTCCCAGCCGCGAACCGCTTTAAATAGTCTTTTCCGTTCTTCAAAACTGACCAATAGATCAGGGTCGGGATCGCAGAAGATATGCATATGATTAAAAGCACCCACCATACGAATATGCTTTGAAAGCAACATGCCATTTCCAAAAACATCACCGCCCATATCGCCAACACCGATAACATCAAAGTCTTTTTTCTGGATATCATGACTGAGTTCACGGAAGTGGCGTTTGACAGACTCCCACGCGCCACGTGCGGTAATGCCCATTTTCTTATGATCATATCCGGCACTGCCCCCGGAGGCAAAGGCATCGCCAAGCCAATGGCCATATTCCAGAGACAGACCGTTGGCAATATCGGAAAAACTTGCCGTTCCTTTATCGGCGGCGACAACAAGATAAGGATCATCACCATCAAAACAGACAACATCTTTCGGTTTGATTACCTTCTTGCCTTTGCGGTTATCGGTAATATCCAATAACCCGCGAATAAAAATCTTGTAACATTCAACACCCTCTTTCAGAGAGGCCGCACGATCTTCAGGTGCCGGCGGGTTTTTCACGACAAAACCGCCTTTTGCACCCATCGGCACAATCACGGAATTTTTCACCTGTTGCGCTTTCATCAGACCCAGCACTTCCGTACGAAAATCCTCGTGCCTGTCCGACCACCGAATGCCGCCACGGGCAATCACATCGCCACGCAAATGCACAGCTTCAACACGCGGCGAATAAACAAAAATCTCACGATAGGGAACAGGTTTTGGCAAATCCTTGACTCTGTTGCTGTCCAGTTTGATGGATAGCCATGTTTTATCATTTCCCTCTTTATCTTTTTGAAAGAAGTTCGTCCGTACCGTTGCACAGATAAGATTGGTAATACTGCGCAAGATACGATCCTCATCCAGAGATCGAACTGCATCAAGATCCTGCTCGATTACAGCCATATTTCCATTAATTCCGGATTCAATATTATTCCTGTTTTTAGGATCAAACATTGTGATGAAGAGCCCTGCGCAATGCCGTGCTATCACCGGATTGTTTGTCAGGGCCTGCTCGATATAAACTGTACTGAAAGAATAGCCCATCTGGCGCATATAACGTACATATGTACGTAGAATGCTGATCGTACGCGAGGTCATTCCGGCACTCAGGACAAGCCGATTCAGACTATCGTTCTCTATTTCATCATACCAGATTTTTTCCAGTGCCTCTTCAAACTTGCTTTTGATTTCTCCAATATCAAAATCCGGTGTTCCGCGCTCCTGCTGCATCAGAAAATCATGAATCCAGACCGACTTTTTACGGCCAGCCGGTCTAATCTCGAAAGGTTTTTCAGAGATCGCCTGTAACCCCATATTCTCCAGTACAGGCAGAACATCCGATAGATTCATCGGGGTATTTTCATGAAAAACCTTCAACCTGATTTGGCCGGGATCACAGCTTTTGCATTGATAAAGATCAAGGGTCAATGTTTTTGTTTTATATGTTTCCTCGATTTTCTGGATATCGAAAACAGCCTGTTTCGGCAGATAGTTTTCTTGATAGCCAGCAGGAAACGCATTCCCGTACTTTTGAGAAAAGTGTAAGGCATTTTCTTCATTTGAATAGGACTTCAAAAGCTCTTGCGATAATCTTTCACGCCAAAGCCGGCCTGCCTTTTGTAATTTCTGCTCAATCTTTTTAACATGATAAACAGGAGGATTTTTCTGACTGATATAAATAACAAACATCACGCGTGCCAGAGGAGAATCATCAAGACTGGTATAAAAATCACCTGTGGTTCCTTCAAATTCATCCTCAAGGATTTTTTGTATAATCAAGCGCAGCCGCGTGTCATAACGATCGCGTGGTACATAGACAAGGCAGGATATATAACGCCCGAACGAATCGGGACGCGTATAAAGGGCGATACGCTGGCGCTCTTGTAGATGCATAATACTGACACATATTTTGAGCAGACTATCCTCATTTATCTGAAGTAACTCATCACGAGGATATTTTTCAAGGACATGGTTTAAGCCCTTATGATCATGGCTGCCGGGCTTAAAACCGGATCGTGTCAGGATACGATCGGCTTTCAGACGCAGAAGCGGAACATCGCGGATACTACGGGAATAGGTCACCGAAGTTAAAAGACCAATAAACAGACATTCTCCGCTTATATTCCCGTTTTTATCAAATTGCTTCACGGCAACAGCATCAAGCGGCACGGGACGATGAACCGTTGAGCGTTTATTAACTTTGGAAATATGAAACGGGGGCAGGTCACGGCGCATTTTCTGCAGATTCTGCGGCAGAGCATCATCTGTCTCGCTGATATAAACCGGGCTGATATCATTATGGAGCAAGCCAAGACTGGAGTTCTTTACTGTTTTACTGACAAGGCTGCCATCGGCCTCCTCTTTGAATTTATATTCGCGGTACCCTAACAGGGTAAAATTATCTTTATATAAATATTCAAGAAAGTTTATATATTCCTGAATTTCGGCATCATTATATTTTGATCGGGGGGCATTATTCAAAGAGTTCTGACAATCGCGCATTTTCTGGCGCATAACCTGCCAGTCACGGGTAGAATAATAAACATCTTTTAAAATACGGCGCAGATCCTGCTCAAGTTCAGTGACCGTTGTCGCAGCGAGTGTCCCCTGCAATTCTATATGGATATGGGACTGCAACAATGTATTCGCGCCCGCTTTATCTGCAATCTCCTTGAATTTTCCATTTTTATCACGGGTAATATGAATCATAGGATGAAGCAGCAGATAAATCAGCTTATGATTTTTTGTGATTTCCGCTGCAACGGAATCAATCAGAAAAGGCATATCATCATTAACAATATTAATAATTGTCCTGCCAATACTTTGTTCTTCACTATCAGAGCCGGGCGTGTGAATATCAATACAGGGCTGCCCCGGCAGACGCTCCTTGCTTAATTTCAAATGAAAACGCGCAATTTCTGCGATACGCCCCGAACTTGTCAGGGACTTGTCCTCGTCAGGAATACTTTTTAAAAAAGCATCAAAAAACTTCTGCTGTTGGGCCGTCATTTGCCCCGGCACGAATTTCTTTGTTTTTTTTGCGGGTGATTGAGCCATAAAAGACCAGAGGGGGGCTATGCGTTAGAGCTTACTTTAAGTGTACCGGAACATCCGATGCTTCTTTAAGATAAGCCTAAATAACAGGGACAGCAAGACCCAAACAGAGGATTATTACAGAGTTTCTTATGATCCGATAAAAAGCTTTAAAAACAGGATCGGCAGCACAACCCAGATCATCAGCATATATATTTTTGAAAGCCAGTCTTTTTTTATAATGTAAACGGCGATCATTACGCCGCCAAATCCGATAAGACACAATGAAAAAAGACCAAGTGCCGCAAGCGCTTCTTTGTTCTCCCCCAAAAACGGCGCCACAAGAAACCGCAACAAAAAAAGCCCGACGCCCATTCCGGCAGCACCTATGCTGCGAAGCATAATCTTGCTGTTTCTTTTTTCTTGTTTTCTTTCTGCTTTTTCTAAATCCAACAAATTACTTTACTGCATTCGATATTAAAAACTGAACAGGGAGCGGGTATTATGACTGATAATAATCTTATTGGCTATGAACTTATTTCGTTTAATATTTATCGTGCGATAAAAGACGGAACCGATAATATGGATCTGTACATTTTCAATATTATAACCATCAGGAACCAATGAATATACAAGGAATAAACTATTTTAAAAAACTGGCAGACTATAGAACCCTCTGCAAAAGACTGTAAAAATCCTGTAGAATCATTTCATGCAAACGAGCATGAGGTACAAAATGAAAATGAAGAA